>JBIPPG010000190.1:0-5207 GCA_044368545.1 Chitinophagales bacterium
TCAATGACATGACGCAATGTATTGATAAAAAGCGAACCTTTTTGATACATTTCTCCATCGCCCTCTTTGGCTACGCCGTAGTCCCCTTGAATAGCTTCTTTATTTTGAATGCGCGCTCTATTGTTATTGATATATTGCACCGCTTTTTCTTTGCCATACAAACACTCTACATACACACTCTCCGAGTAAGTAGTAAATGCCTCATGAATCCACATATCGGCAGGATCGGCAGCGGTGATATTATTTCCAAACCATTCGTGACCCGATTCATGAATGATGATATAATCAAATTCGTAGCCTCCTGTAAATTTTGTATTGCCAAAATACCCTTTTTGATATTTATTTCCATACGCAATAGCACTTTGATGCTCCATACCCAAATAAGGCGTTTCTACCAATTTATAGCCATCTTCATAGAAAGGATATCTACCAAATTTTGACTCAAAACAAGCCATCATTTCGGGAACTACCGAAAATTGTTTTTTGGCTTTCTCTAAATTATAATCCAACACCCAATAATCGAGCAATAACGGCAATTGGGTTTCTTTTGAAGGATACAATTCATTGAATCGAACATATTTTCCTACGCTCAAATTGATATTATAAATATTGATAGGACTTTTCACACTCCATTGAAAGGTAGATTGTCCCATTTTGGCAGTATCCATCTTTGTCAATATACCGTTTGAAACAGCCATATAACCTTTGGGAACTGAAAAATTCATAATAGCCCCTTCTTCGGGTTCATCGCTCCAATGATCTTTGCAAGGCCACCAAAGACTAGCGCCATCGCCTTCGCAGGCTACACCTACCCAGTCAAAATCTTTTTTATCCTTTGTCCACACAAAACCGCCATCCCAAGGGGCATTCTTTGCCGCTACAGGTACTCCCGAATAAAAAACTTCAATTTCAACTTCTTTTCCTTTTTCAATTTTCGCAGGAAATAAAACATAAAAATGATTATCAAATCGTTCGTGCATCAATTGAACACTGCCCATCATTACTTTTTCTACACCCATTTCTTTATACAAATCCAATTGAATTTTTTGAAAATCAGCTACCGCTTTCAATTTCATAATCACCGAACCCGAAAGATGTTTTTTGGCTATATCAATAGAGAGATTGAGCGTGTATTTTCGAGCATCAAAACAACTACGCTCTTCAAATAAAGTACCTCGAAGCGAGTCTTTTCGAGTGTATTCTTTTTTGCCCGACAATAATTGGGCTTGTGAATTGTAAAAACAAAAAATTGCAATTAAAAACAAGAAAATTCTTTTCATAAAAATTTAGTTTTGAATAATTTATAAATATTTAGCAACAATTGGAATTCGTCTTCCGTATCCAAAGGCTTTGGATGAAACCCTAAGAATTGGCGCAGCTTGAAAACGTTTGAATTCATTGCGATTGACCATATTGACAATACGACGTACCAAAGCTTCTTCAAATCCCATTGCTACTATATCCATAGGACTTTTTTTCTGTTCTATATATTGAAATAGAACCGCATCGAGAATTTCATAGGGCGGCAAACTATCCTGATCTTTTTGCCCAGGGCGGAGTTCGGCACTCGGTGCTTTTTCTATGGAATTAATAGGAATAATTTCGGTTAAACGATTGATATAGCGCGACAAATCGTACACTTCAGTCTTGTACACATCGCCCAAAACGGCAATACCTCCACACATATCACCGTACAGCGTACCGTAGCCTACTGCCATTTCACTTTTATTAGAGGTATTGAGAAGAATATTTCCAAATTTATTGGACACCGCCATCAGGAGCATCCCACGTATTCGAGCTTGAAGATTTTCTTCTGTCACATCAAAGGGTCTATCGCCAAAAACAGGTTTTAAATTCCCCAAAATAGAATCAAAATTATCTTTTATCTCTAAAATTTCATACGGGCTGTTGAGATTTTTGCAAAGATTGAGCGCATCGTCTACCGAATGCGATGTAGAAAATTCTGAAGGCATTAAAACGCTCAGCACATTTTGACTTCCCAACGCATCGGCGGCTAAAACGCAGGTAAGCGCCGAATCGATACCTCCCGACAAGCCCAAAACGGCCTTCTTAAATCCCGATTTGGCAAAATAATCGCGAATGCCCATCACCAAGGCCTTGTAAATACGTTCATTTTTGTCCTTAAAAGGCTGTATTTCTTTTTCCAACCCTAAACTTTGGCTATCTACCACCGCAAAATCTTCTTCAAAATAGCTCATTTCTACAATAGGATTACCCAATTTATCGCAAACCAACGAGCCGCCATCAAAGATAATTTCAGTTTGTGCGCCTACACTGTTGCAATAAAAAATAGGAATTTGATATCGAAGGCAATTTTCTTTTACAATTTGTTTGCGTTCATCGGAATGCGAAAACGAAAAAGGCGACGCCGACAGATTGATCATAAAATCAGGCGATTGTTTTATCAATTCATCCATAGGTGAAATCTCGTACATAGGATTTTCATTGCCAATATTCCAAATATCTTCGCAGATAGTTATAGCGATTTTTTTTCCTTTGAACGAAACGCATTCAAAGGTTTTATTAGGTTCAAAATAACGATATTCATCAAAAATATCATACGTAGGCAACAAGGTTTTGTGAACCGTAGCCACTCGATGCCCTTGATGCAACATAATAGCAGAATTGAACAAATCCTTTCCCTCTGGCTTTGAATTTTTAGTAGGACTTCCTATCAAAATTCCAATTTGATGACTCAATGGAAGCAATTCGTCCACTGCCTGATTGCATTTTTCGATAAAATCATCGATATCAAAAAAATCGGTAGGTGGATAGCCACATATAGCCAACTCGCTGAATATAATTAAGTCTGCTTGGTGCAAAATGGCTTTTTCTATATCTTGTTTAATTTTGGGAATATTAAACGCAAAATCGCCTAAAATATAATTTTGCTGGGAAAGGGCTATTTTCATAAAAAAATATTAACTTCTAATGATAAAAGAACGTGAATTTGAAAAAATATGAATACTTTTCAGATGTACAAAAAGGGCTATCATCATCAACACACTGGCAAAATGAAAATTTTGGCCCGCTACAAAATGCGCGATAAGCACCAGAAAAATCGATAATCTCAAAAATTTACGAAGCTGTAATTGCAATTTTGAAGGTCTATTCCACACAAATGCATATACCAGAAACAAAGGATTGAGCCACAAGAGATTGAAATTAAATTTAGTAACGGAATGTTCGGTAAAAAACCATTCGTAACCCAACAGAATACCTCCCAATCCTACAAGGACAAAAATGAGCGTATTGTAGATTTTTGAAGGCAATGAATCGGTATGAGCAAATCCAAAACTCAAAAAGAGTAAAACCCAGCCTAGAATAAGCGGCGTATTTTCAAAAAAACCAATTTCCTTTGGTGCGGAACCATTCAAAATAGGCTGGCTAAGAATGACTAGATTTTGATTCATTTCATTGTTTTTGGACAAATCCAAACTCTTGGCTACATAATCGGGGAGGAAACAATATTCTCTTTCTGTAGCAATCTTATCGGTGCGCACACCAATGCCCAAATCCATACCCCAATCGATAAAAGGTACGCTATTTTTGGCATAAAGATGAATCAATTGTCTAAAACTTTTTGGGGATTCGTCTTTGTAAAAATTTATTTTGATGCCGGGACAATTTTTCTCCAAAACTTGAATAATTTTGGTAGCGCAATTGTCGTATAAAAAATCATATCGATAATATTTATTTTCCTCTTTTACATTCCATTCTAGGAAGCTCAAAAGTTTTTGTTTTTGGGTTGGGGTCAAATTCAAAACCTGTTCCGATACACTTCTTTTGCTCAATTCATACTGAAACATAAAATTTTCAAAAGATTCTTTCCCCAGCATATAATCGAGTTTTCCATTGATAAATTTAGGAATAAAATTAGGGTCGGAGAATTCAAACATACCATAATTATACACCATATCGGCCTTGGTAGCCGTATCCAAAACACGTATAGCCGAATGTCCAAAAGTGCTATAAATTTCTTCGCCTCTGCCACAAGTAAGCACACTAATTTGCTGCGAAAAAATGCTTTGAGTTTGTAGCAAAACACACAAAGCAAAAACTAAAATACGTAAGCTCATAGATTAAAATATAAGCAAAAGTAGCATAAAGCAAATTAATGTAATTTATTTTTTTTGAAGGCATTTGGCTATTTCACTAGGTTTGTGATTTTTCAAAAGTTCAAAAAACGCATTGATACATTGCATTTCAATTTTTCCATTTAAATTTGCAATGAATTAACCTTTAAAATAGAAATAAATATGTTGACTATAGGCTCTCAAGCACCACAATTTACGACAAAAGACCACAATGGTAATGACTTTAGCTTTCCAGTAGCGGGTAAACGCAATATTTTATTTTTCTACCCAAAGGACAATACGCCGGGCTGCACCGCAGAGGCTTGTAGTTTTAGAGATGGATACGAAGATTTTGTAAAAATGGGTATAGAAGTAATAGGCATCAGTGTAGATAATCAAAAATCGCATTTGAAATTTATAGATAATCAAAATCTACCGTACACGTTGCTATCCGATACAGAAAAAGAAGTTGTAAAACTATACGAAGTATGGGGCAAAAAGAAATTTATGGGACGCGAATATGAAGGAACTTTCCGTGTAACCTTTGTGGTAGATGCAAATGGAATGATAGAACATATCATAGAAAAAGTAGACACTAAAAATGCTGCAAGTCAGATAATGGAGTTGGTGAAGTAAATTACCCTATATTGCTTTAATTAGTTTTCTTCGCCTCGGTTCGTGGAGACACGAATCGAAATGTAGCTAAAAATTACTATAAAAATTAGATACGTAAAATGAAAAAGATATGAAAATGGTTCGTGGAGACACGAACCACGGCGGAGGAAAATAGAAATGAAAACCTAATAAATAATACTTATAATATCTATACTCTTGATTTTAAGAGAATTGAATAAGCAATCATCGCGTTAAAATTGTAACTTTCTCCAAGAGAGGGAGCAAATAAAAAAGAGGTCTTAATAGACCTCTTTTTTATTTCTAAGATTATGTAAAACCATCTTTAAATTAATTCAAAAACCCCAATCTTGCCAAGCATCTATGTAAAATCCACCCCAAAATCCGTTATTTAGTTAAAAATATTTTATCACTACAAATATAAAACAATATGACGAGTAACACATTAAAAAAATTGTATATCGGGATGGATATCCA
>JBIPPG010000266.1:0-3991 GCA_044368545.1 Chitinophagales bacterium
TATTGGTAAAAAGTTTGGCGATTTTGTTCAATCCAAAGAAAAAATACTCTTTCTAAAAAAAGCACATATAGAAGAAACCGAACGTTTTTTTGAAACCAATGGCGGAAAAACAATCATTTTGGCTCGTTTTGTACCAATTGTTAGAACCATTGCGCCATTTGTAGCAGGAGCTGGAGAAATGAAATACAAAACTTACTTGATGTATTGTATTTCTGGAGCTGTTATTTGGGTTACATCTATTACGATGTTGGGTTACTTTTTAGGCGAAATTCCTTGGGTAAAACAAAATTTTGAAAAAGTGGTGTTATCTATAGTTGTTATTTCTGTTTTGCCAATAGTTTTCAAACTTTTCAAGCAAAAATTTTCAAAATAATTCAGTTATGATTATCATTGGAATTACGGGAACGTTAGGTGCTGGAAAAGGAACTATTGTAGATTATTTACAAGAAAAATTTCATTTTGAGCACTTTTCTGTCAGAAAATTTCTTACCGAGATTCTTGTAAGTCAAGGCATTGAACCCAATAGAGATAATTTCACAACTTTGGCCAATCGTTTGCGAGCCGAAAATAATTCACCGAGTTTTTTGATAGAAAAACTATATGAAGAAGCTGAAAAAAGCAACAAAAATTGTATCATAGAAAGTATACGAACGGTAGGAGAAATAAAAGTTTTGCGAGAAAAAGGCGATTTTTATCTTCTAGCGGTAGATGCTGATCCAAAATTGCGTTATGAAAGAATTGTTTTGCGAAAAAGTGAAACAGATCGTATAGATTTTGAAACTTTTATAGCCAATGAACAGCGCGAATACGATTCGGCCGACCCCAATAAACAAAACCTTTCGGCTTGTATCAAAGAGGCAGATTATGTTTTGGAAAATAATACCGATTTACAAAATTTACAATACCAAGTAGATGAAATAATTGCAAAAATTGAATTGAAATGAGTTATACTAGACCCAATTGGGACGAATATTTTATGGAAATAATGGATACGGTATCCAAAAGAGCGACTTGCGACCGAGGCAGAAGTGGATGTGTTATAGCTAAAGACAATCAATTGCTCGTATCGGGCTATGTAGGCTCTCCAGCAGGTATGAAACATTGTGATGAAGTAGGCCATTTAATCAAAAAAGTACAACATTTAGATGAAGAAAATAGAATTACCGAACATTGTGTTCGTACCGTTCATGCCGAACAAAATGCCATTTGTCAGGCTGCAAAAAGAGGTATTTCTATACAAGGTGCTACGCTCTATTGTAGAATGACGCCTTGCAGAACGTGCGCAATGCTCATAATCAATTGTGGGATTAAACGTGTAGTTTGCGAAAGAAAATATCAAACTGCAGCCGAAAGCGAAGAAATGTTTTTGCACGCAGGTATTCAATTGGATTATTTCTCAGAAGAATTAGAAAAATATTAATAAAATGAATCAAGTATTAAAAGAAAGAGAAGCGGAATTGATTGAAATCTTTGAATGGATTGAAGACGATACCGATAGATATGACCAAATAATCGATTTGGGCAAACAATTACCCCCTTTTAGAGAAAGTATGCGAACCGATGAAAATGAAGTAAAAGGATGTCAGAGCAAAGTGTGGTTGAGTTTTGAATTTATTGATGGAAAATTGATCTTCAATGCAGACAGTAATACTGTTATAACAAAAGGTATTATAGCCATTCTCCTCTATTTGTGGAATCAGATGACGCCTCAAGAAATCATTGATTCGGATACCGAAATCATAGAAAAAATAGGTCTAAGACAACATTTAACTTCACAGCGAAACAATGGATTGACGGCTATGATTTTGAAAATAAAAGCAATTGCTGCACATTTCAATAAATAATAATTATGAGATTATTTTTGACTATACTTTGTTTTCAATCCCTTCAATTATGGGCTATTGACAGTACATTTTTAAAAAAATTGGATCTAAGTCTTTATAATGAAATCTATTATTCTCAAAATCTTAATGATTTGAACCAAACCAATAAACCCAATTTTTTATACAATCATAAACAGGAAAATACACTTGGTATTAATACCTTAATAGGAAAAATTTCTATAAAAGATTCAATGATTCGAGGAACTTTCGGTATGATTTTTGGAGCTTTTGCCGCTAATAATATGTCTGAGGAACCAAGTTGGGCCCGAAATTTATACGAAGCCAATTTTGGATTTAAAATAATGAAGAAACATAATGTTTGGTTTGATTTGGGATTGATGAATTCGCATATTGGGTTTGAAAGTGCTGTAGGTGCGGATTGTTGGACGCTGACTCGAAGTATTTTAGCCGAAAATTCACCTTATTATGAAACAGGTGCCAAGCTTTCTTATACATCAAACGATGAAAAAATCTATATTGCTGCGCTTTATTTGAATGGATGGCAAAATATTGCAAAAATAAGTAATCAATCAAATCATTCTTTAGGAGCACAATTTATGTGGAAACCCAATGATAAATTCACCTTCAATTATAGCAATTTTATTGGAAATGCACAGCCCGATAGCAATAGAAATATGCGTTTTTATAATAATTTATATGCAATCTATGAAAAAACGAAATGGGGTTTTATTCTTGGATTTGATTTAGGAATGGACAAAAATATTTTAGGAGAAAATGGAATTTGGTATTCGCCATTAGCCATTGTTAAGTATAAATTCAATGATAATAATACCTTAGCTATTAGAGGCGAATATTTTAATGATCCTAAGAATATCATAATTGAAAGTGGACGAATTCTTTCCATTCAATTAGGTTCTATCTCATCCAATTACGACTTTCGATTTTTTAAACGATTTCTTTGGCGAAATGAAATTAAGTATTTTTTGGGCAATCAAGACCTATTTAATAACCATATTAATAATTTTTCAATCACATCCTCTATTTCCGTAATGTTTAAATAATAAAAAAATGAAATCACAAGAAGAATTAAAAAAAGACATTATCGATGCACTTAAAACGATTTATGACCCCGAAATACCTGTAGATGTCTACGAATTGGGGCTGATATATGAAGTAAATATTGATGACAATAAGCACGTAGAAGTAGTAATGACTTTGACCTCTCCAAACTGTCCTGTAGCGGGAAGTCTACCTCAAGAAGTACAAGATAAAGTAGCTTCGGTAGAGGGTGTTGAGGGTGCGCATGTCGAGCTCGTTTTTGAACCTGCATGGGACAAAAGCTTTATGAGCGAAGAGGCGATGCTCGAATTAGGATTTCTTTAAAAAATGTTAAAAATTAACAATTTTTAATTTTTTTTATTTGTTTGTTATAAAAAATGTAAATTTGCCTCTTTTAATTTAATAAATATGAGACAAATTTTTTCAATTATCATTTTCTTGGTTTTACCTTTATGCTATGTCAATGCTCAGTTCCAAGAGGTTCAAGTCGGTATTGGAACGGCCAACTACTATGGGGATTTAAATACTACAAACAAAAATGTATTACAACCCATATCAGACCACAGCGCATTTAATATAAAAGCAAGCTATTCCATAGGATATCGTTATCTTTTCAAAGAATATTTTAGTGTAGGTGCGCAAATTAACGCTATGTCATTAAGCGGATATGATTCAGACAATTACTCAAAAGGTTTTCAAAATACAGGTTATACAAGATACTTAAGGAATTTAAGTTTTTATACTGATTTATATGAATTGTCTACTCAATTTACATTTGAACCCTATCGAAATGATAAAAGATGGTTTAATTATAGATGGTTTGCGTCACCTTATATGAGTGCTGGTGTTGGTATTTTTAAATTCAATCCAAAAACAATATTAAATGGCACGGAATATGAATTACAGCCTTTGGGAACAGAGGGACAAGGTTTGTCAGGACAACAAGACAAATACAGTTTGACCCAAATTTCATTTCCTATTGCATTGGGGTTAAAAGTTTATAGTCCCAATAGACGTATGGCTATCTCAATGGATTTTTCTTATAGACTTACCACTACAGACTACTTGGATGATGTTAGTGGAAATTA
>JBIPPG010000191.1:0-5190 GCA_044368545.1 Chitinophagales bacterium
GCCATCGAATTGCGATGATCAAAACGAATGTATTGGTCGGTGTCGCATTCGTTCCAAGCCATATACACGTCTCTGCGGTAATTGGTGTACACGTTGTTGATTTCACTTTGGCTTGTAATGCCTTCTTTCTCAATCCAAGCCTGAGATAAACGTTCTACTTCTGCATCAAAATCGGCTATTTCATAATGCGTTCCGTGGAGGGTTTCTGGGTCGTATTCTTCATAGTCTTCGTCCTCATAATCCTCTTCATAAGATTCATTTTGATTGTTTTCAATTTCTTGATTTTGAGTGTTTTGAACTTCTTTTTCTTCGTCTTTGCCCGTAATAGAGCCAAATAATTTTTTGAACATAATTTTGATTTTTAAAGGTTATTTTAATTATTAATATTTTTTATTCTTCTATACTTGCC
This sequence comes from Chitinophagales bacterium, assembly GCA_044368545.1. GTDB lineage: Bacteria > Bacteroidota > Bacteroidia > Chitinophagales > JADJOU01 > CHPMRC01. The sequence continues at coordinate 410 of JBIPPG010000191.1, forward strand.
AATTCGTTTTGCAAACGGGTTTCGAAATGGGCTTCCATATCAGGAGTGATTTTTTTCCATTCGGCATATTTTTTATGCAAATAGTCTTTGTGAAAAATAGGAGTGTTTTGAATAGATTCTTGTCTTTTGGCTTCCAAATCGGCAATTTTTGCTTCGGTTTCGATCTTTATTTTGGTATCTTTTTCAAAATGTAAACTCAATTTCAGCGGGTGCATTTCGTGATAATACAAACGTTCTTTTTCAGATTCGATTTTGAATTTTTCATACAAATTAGCCGCTCGTTGATGGGCTAAATCTTGGGCAAAATGCTGCACCATTTTCGCCTGCGTACTTGGCTCAAAGGTGTTTTGAGTTTGGCAAGCCGAACAATTCAAATGTACATTGATGAAGAACATTTTTTCAATAGAAATCGGACTTCCGCATTGTTTACACTGAAATTTATCTTTGATGGCGGCATATTCGTTTACAACTTTTTGATAGGCAATTTCATAATCTTCATAATCGGTGGCGTCTATAGCCTCTCTAGCTGCTTGATATTTTTCTTCAAATAGATTGTATCGGCTTCTACAATCATTTCTAAAAGCGTCAAGTACCTCTCTATCCTTGTCTTTTGGCGAGTAATCGTGTTTGATTTCGTTGTATAAATCTAATATTTTTTCGTCGTGAACGTCATATACTTTTTTGCGAATATTTTCCAATTGCCCATCTATACCCGATTTCATACGATGAAAATCCATTTTGTAACTTTCTTCAGTGCTGTTTCGCATTTCGGTCAATTCAGGAACAGCCGCATCAGTAAGTTCTTGCATTTTTATTTCTAATTTTTCAAGAAAATCCATAAAACGTTGTTTATTTTCTTGAATTTGGGGTAGCCATTCCGCTGATTGCGAATTGGAATTGTCTTTTTTATTGAATAATCCAAACATAATTTTTAATTTTTTATGAATTTAAGAATTGGAATTGTCTTCTTTTTTAATGAAAATGCCATCGGTCAATTTGACCGATAAAAATTCGTGACCGCAGTAAGCGCAGTGCGTCAATCCATCTTGTTTGGCTCTTCCTGCACCACAATTTGGGCAATCGGAAGCATCCATTTTTGCTTCTTTGAACCCATTATTTTCATCAATACCATACGTTTTTTGACTTTGGGCTTTTAATTTCATTTTTTCTACAAAAGAAAGGGGCTTTTTCTCTTCCATAAGTTTATAATTTGCTTAGTAATTCAGCCTTTTTTGTTTGGAAATCTGCATCTTCAATAATACCTGCGTCAAACAAATCTTTCAGTTGCTTCAGTTTGGCTGGAATATCTTCGACTTGAGTAGTAACTGGTTGATTTTGTTGCATTTGTTGCATCATCATATTGAGCATAGCACCTTGTTGCACGGCATCGTTAAGTCCGCTTTTCCCATCACCAATAGCAGTGGCTGTGTTGAATTGGGTAAATTTATCCATATCTTTTACCATATTGATATTGGTCATTTTGTCATAATGATCCGTAACCTCTTCGGGTAGCGTTACACTGGTGATGATAAATTGCGTCAACTCAATACCCAATTGTGAAAAATAGGTTTTCAATTCAGGCTCTACTCGTTTGCTCAAATCGGAGATATTGCCTGCTACATCAGTAACGGCAAGATTTTGATTTGCCAAGACTTCGCCAAATTTGGGTGCAACAAAATCACGCAGTTGCGCTTGCAATTCAAATAAAGTCAACTGAAAATACGTGCCGCAATATTGACGGAAAAAAGTAGCTACATCGGCAATTTTGAAATCAAAACTTCCAAAAGCACGGATGCGTACTTGCCCAAAATCTGGGTCTTTCATCAAGATTGGTGCAGGAGTTCCCCATTTATTATTGATGAATTGATGGGTATTGAAAAAGTAAATATCGGCTTTAAACGGACTTTCAAAACCGTGTTTCCAGCCTTTCAATCGACTTAATAGAGGAATGTTTTCGGTAGCTAGCGTGTGCATTCCTGGTCCAAAAATATCTGCCAATTGCCCTTCGTTGAGAAACATAGCGTGTTGGGTTTCACGAACAGTCAGTTTGGCGCCGTTTTTAATTTCTTTGTCCTCATCGGCATATTTCCACATCAACAGATTGGGGTCGGGCGTGGTAGCTTCGATAATTTCTATAAAAGGTAGATTCATCATTAGGCTGTTTGTTTTTCTTTAGCACTACCTATTAGCCACATAATCGCTCCTAAAACGATAAGTCCAATTTTGATAGACCAGGCTATTTCATTGCCCCAATTGTATATCCACATCAGTACACGAGGCACCATATTGACATAATCCAACACGACAGCCAATAGGCCAATAATCACTAGATAAGATCCGAATTTTTGCATACGTTTAAATTTTTATTTTGTAAAAAAATTATTGTGATGCAAAGGTAATTGTCCCAATACCCAAAACCAAATTTTGGGTGTCTATTCGCAGTCTATGAAAAGTGTGGTAGCGTCTATTTTGTGTCTACTGAATTTTTAATATATTAAAAATCAATATATTGTATTTTTAAATAGTTTTGTTTGATAGACTTCAATTAATAAATTAAAAAGATTTTTATGTGATTATTAAATGTTTCTTTAATACCAATCTTTTTTACAAAATCGCTTTTTGAATGAATTGATCCAAGTCGTCTTCTTTTGAGAGTTGGAGTTTTTGTTTGATTCTATATCTTGCCATACGAATACTTTTAGGTTCTACATTCATTTGCATAGCCATTTCTTTATTGGTGACTTTCATGAGGATAAATCCACAATATTTTAGGTCAAGTTGAGTAAGTGTATGATTCGCTTTTTGTTGTAGTTTTTCAAAAAATTCGGGATAGATAGAATTGAAGTTATTTTTAAATTTCTCAAAATCATCATCTACTACCAAGCCGGCATCAATTGTCTTGAATATCGAATTATGAATAGTTAAATGGTTGTCTTTGTTTTGTTCAAGTAGTTTTTCTTTGAGCTCATTTAGGATTTCATTCTTTTTTTCTAAATGCAAAACGCTGTTCATAAGCTCTTTTTGGGTTTGTTCTTTTTCCTTTTGGAGTTTTACTTTTTTCTGTTCTAAGTATTTTTGTTTGATTTTAATTGATTTGTAAAAATAAAAAAATGCAATAATTCCAAGTATAATCAATGCTACTACAGTTATTATCAACCCACTTTTTAGATTGTTTTGTGCTGTCAACAGTTTAATTTTTTCTTCTTTTGAAGTTAGCTCATATTTTGCAATTGCATTTTGAATGGCTTTTTCGAGCGCTATTTTATCTGCTTTGTTTAGCGCGCTTGTATATTTTTGATCGTATTGAAAATATTGAGCATAGTCTCCTTTTCGTTTAGCGATATCTTTTAGATTTTCATAAAAATTCTTCTCTACCTCTACATCTACAAAAGGCATGATTTTTAAGCTTTCTATTCCTTCCAAAAGCGATTTTTCGGCTAAGTCTAGCTTATTTTGATTCATATAAAAGATACCTCTTATCCCATAACTATTCCTGAAAATAGACAAAATTTTATATTTCTTAGCTATAAACAACGCATTATTAAGCATGGAAATAGTTTTTTCGGGCGATTGGTTCAATCCCACTAAAAAATTAGAATAATTAATGAGCACTACCGCCTTATTCATTTGATTTTGAATATTTTTTTGGGAAATGAGCAAACAGTCTTCAAATGCTTTAATGGCCTTTTTCTTCAATGCGCTGCTAGGATAGATGTCGTAGCGCTCTTTGAGAAATGATGTATAGCATATTTGGGCTTCGAGGTTGCAGTCGTTGTCATTTGAATATTTCGCATGATTTAGTGCTTTTATTAGAAAATCTGGATGTATATTTTCGCTATTATTAGCAATAGCTACGGCGGCTATACAAGCGAAAATTTCATTGTTATTTTTTTCAAATAGAGAGTATGCTTTCAGTAAATTATTCTGATAATCTAAGTCATTTATATAAAACTTATACCGATATAATGCAAAATAATAATATGCATTTGCAGCTGATTTTGTATCGTTTCCCACTTCATTTTTGCATTTTTCTAATTGCTCGCTTGCATTTTTAATGTCTTTGTGCTTGATAAAACACATAGAAAGTAGTGCATGTGCTATGATTTTATCATCTTTGCTAGACGAATTTGCAATAATTTTTTCTAATCCCTGTACACTGTTCAAACTGTCGTTGTAGCGCTGCTGATAGTATAGAATGGCTTTATCTTCATTGGATATAGCACCCAAAAAAATATGGGGAAACAAAAAAACGATTAGAAAGAGAGTATGTAAAGGTTTCAAATGGAGATAAAATTTATAAATTCTAAAACAATCAACAAATGTAAACGGAATTATATTTCTGTATCGCTAAAAAAAGTTAATTTTAGTTCAATCATCCTTTTGGGATTATCCTTTTTTTTCTTTGTATCTTTGTTTTTTGAAAAAAATAAAAACGTTGCATATTGGATTCGTTGCATCAATTTTTACAGCATCAAGCAAAAGAAGATTTTGATATACTCAAAAAATGGACGAATTATGCGCTTAAAAAAAACGAGGATTTTGAGTTGGAATTGCTCCAGTTGCTAAAACCAAAGTTTGAAAAAATGCTCCAAAATGATTTCTCAAAATTGATGGAATTTTTGTATCGTCAAGATATTGCCGAATCTAAAGTTCGTGCAGTATTTGATGGCTCTTTTGAAGATGAAGTAGCGCTAAAAATTGCACAATTGTATTTGGAAAGATTGAAACAAAAACATGAAACTCGTATTAAATATGCAACCGATGAAGAAGGCGATTGGTAG
>JBIPPG010000192.1:0-5185 GCA_044368545.1 Chitinophagales bacterium
CAAAAACAATCAAATCAATCTCGATACAAAAATTGCCTATTTGAGCTATGGATTGATGAATTTTTCAAAATTGGATACTTCCAAAAAAGAACTTTATGTAAGTCTGGCACAAGAGTTGGCTTTAAAATATCCTACGGAAGCTAAGGCACACGCTATCTACGGCGATTTTTGTTATTTGTATGAAAAAAATGAACAAGGATTGGCAGCATATAAAAATTCTTTGAAATATAAAAATGACATTTTTGAAGTTTGGCAAAACTTGTTTTCAATTATGCTTACGCTCAAAAACTACAAGGATTTGGCAGATAGCAGCGAGGCGGCTCTTGAATATTTTCCAGCGCATGCAGCGGTTCATTTCTACAATGGATTGGCCAATCAGTATTTGGATCGATATGAAAAAGCAGAAAAAAGCTATCGCAAAGCCATTCGTTTTTCGGGAGATAATACCAAGCTAGAAGCGCAATTATACAGCTCTTTGGGCGAGGTGTATCACAAGATGAAAAAAATCAAAGAGATGGACGAAGCCTTTGAGGAATCGCTTAAAATAGAACCCGACAATGCTTTTACGCTCAATAATTACGCGTATTATCTTTCACTACGCAAAAGTCAATTGGAAAAAGCAAAGCAAATGAGTAGAAAATCATTGGATTTGCAAGGTCAAAACGGTTCTTTTTTAGATACATACGCATGGATATGTTTTCAATTGGGGCAATATCAAGAGGCTATAAATTTCCAAGAAAAAGCATTAAATTTTGAGAAAGACGACAAAACGACCATTTATGAGCATTATGGCGATATCCTTTTCAAAATGGGAAACACTGCTAAGGCGCTAGAATATTGGCAAAAATCCAAAGATGCTGGAAATGCCTCAAAAACCTTAATTAAAAAAATAGCTGAGAAAAAATATATAGAGGCTGCGGAATAAGCTATGGGCGAAATAGAACGTATCGAAGATTCAAAAGAAATTATAATTCATTCTCGTATCATTATTTATGGCGATAGTGCTAGCGATGAAGTGGCGCAAGGAATTGAGGATGAAATCAATACCATGTGGAATGAACCGAAAGCAGAGATTGAATTCAATGAAAACTTGTATAAAGTTCGTTTTGAAATACAAGCTGTTTTCGATCGTTATTTATCAGATGTAGATGTTTTGAGCAATGTCAGTCCTCGATTAAATTTTATTAGAGTGGAAGATTTTTCACCGTTGAATATTTCATGGGTAGATGGCATTGGCTCCAATACAGGGTATTTTTTGTTGTCCAATCTCTACAAAGGTTCTACCACGGTGTCGCATGAATATGGGCATAGTATAGGATTGGCACATCCCTCAGAGCTAAATTTTATAGGCAAAGGTAGACCAGGCATTATGTATCCTAGAGGTACGCTGGTAAGTCCAGAATTTCAGTATGATCCCAATGCAAAACCAGGCGAAGTTGGCGGTACGTTGCATCCAATGAATAGAAGAGTAACCCAAGAAGACATTGACAATCTACAAATTCCAAAGCATTTATTGGAAGGGAAAAAATATCTGGGAAATTTTACTTCGGTATACCATCCTAGACATATTGAAAATCCAAAGCAAGAAGTTTAGATTCAATATGAAAGACTTAGTATAAATTATCATTCAATACTTTTTTATTAAATCGAATTAATTTTACTTAATTTTGTGTAAAATTAAAATTATGTTGTTAAAAAGTAGGGTAATTGAAACCGTTGAAACTTTTGGGGAAGAAATGGAGCTCGACGAATTATTAGAGAAGTTAGTAGTTCTCAATAAGATATCTATTGCTGAGGAACAGATAAAAAATGGGCAAATTTTTTCAGAAGAAGAAGCTGATTTAAAAATGGATAAATGGTTCGCCTAATATGGTCTAATAAGGCACTTGAAGATATTAAAGAAATATTCGAATATATTTCAAGAGATAGTGAATTTTATGCACGCAATGTAGTGAAAGAAATTAGGAAAAAAGTAAAATCTATAAAATTATTTCCTAGAAGGGGAAGAGTTATTCCTGAAATAAATGATAAAAATTACAGAGAGATTTTTCAGTGGAATTATAGAATCATGTATAAAATTGAGGGCCAAAATATTTATATCCTTTCTATTTTTCATGGGGCTAGAGATTTTGATAATAAGATGCTATAATCCTCTCCAAACCCAGCGCAAAGGATCGTAGCGAACACAAAGCGAAGCGGCGTAAAGCGAAGAGCCTGGTTCATGCGCCCAAAAAAATCTCTTTTTTATTTTTTGCCCAGATATTTCTGTATGGGTTCTACAAAAACAGAAAGCAATATGAGCAAGCTCCCAAAATAAAATGGAAGTGAAAATTGGTTGTATTCGTGAAACAAAATGGCTGCAAACATAAAGCCATAAATGGGTTCTAGATTCACCGTGAGCGTGATGACAAATGGGTTGAGTTTTTTGATGGCAAAAATGGAAAGTAAAAAAGGAATATTGGTGCATAATGTGCTTAAAATCAAAATGTAAATCCAGTTGGACGTGGACATAGCTGTCAGCTGAGGGAAATTGTGTGTGGCTAACAAAAAGAGGGATAGCAAAAGTGCGCCAATCGTCATTTCTACAAAAGAAATGGTAAAAGGATTGACTCCAGCTGTAAAATGTTTATTCATCAACGAAAAAATGGCGGCAAGTACCGACGCTAAAATACCCAAAAGCATTGCGGTAAAATAGGCGCCATTCCATTCAAAATTTTGATTTCTATCGCCAAAAGCTATAAAAACTATGCCAATAATAGCCAAAATAGATATAAAAATTTCGTTGAGGGCTATTTTCTTTTCTTTATTAAACAAGGGTTCGAGCCAAGCGGTAAAGAGCGGGCCAGTACCCAAACAAGCCAGCGCCAACGAAGAGGAATTGGCTACTTTGATCGATCCATAAAAACTGAGCCAATGTAAGCAAATAATAGTCCCTATAAGGCATAAAGCACTTAATTTTTTTTTGCTCAATGCTAGAAATCCTTCGCGGGTTTTGGGAATCAAGACATAGCCGAGTGCAGCCAAACTCATTCTGAAAAAAACCAATTCTATGGCATCAAGTGAAATCAATTTTCCCAAAATTGCGGTAAATCCCCAAAGAAATACAGCAATATGAATTTGAACGTATGGATTTTTTATAAACATAGTGCAAAGAAACAAAAAAAAGAGCGAACCTACATAAATAGATTCGCTCTTTTTGAGTTAATGATTTAACCGTTCATACAATCAATATAGTTCAATCTTCGTTTTTCTTGATTGGACTATTTGCTTGTTATGACGGCATTTACCATCCTAAACTTAGAAAATAGTTTGGACTATTTTCTAAGTAAGTTTGGTATTATTGAAATGTTAGAAATACTTATCAAACAAGCTAGCCGGTTCTTCTTTTTTCTCTGGCGCTTTTTCGGGTTCGGTATTTCGTTCGGTTTTGTTTTCTTCCCCTTCTGCAGGCGTATCCGTTGGGGCTTCTTTAGGTGTTTCCGTTGGAGCAGGGGTTTCTTCTTTTGGTGCTTCCGTAGGTGTCTCTTGAACAGGCGCAGCAGGCGTTTCCTCTTCTACTGGCGACTCTATACTCGATTTTTTAGCATTTTCAAGGTCTTGTTCCATTTGTAGTTTTTTCGCTTTGCGTTTTTCTTCTTCCAATTTTTCGGCTTGAGCTTCTTCCGAGGCTATTTTGCGCTCCATTTCTTGTAGAAGGCTGTCTTGATAAGCATTTTCTTTCTTTATTTGTTCCAAATCTGGCGTAGATTCTTCAAATTTTTGAGCTTCTTTCAATGCTTTTTCATCTACCGCTGGTTTTTCAAATTCAAAAGCTTTTTGTTTTTCTTCGGGAGAGAATTTTCCACCCGCTTTCATTCGCTTATAAAATTCGTCGGCTTGGTAATTATCTGCCAAAACATATTTGTAGTATTCTTTTTCATTTTTGCGCACATAGCGTTTTTTCTGGTCTATGGCGTTGAGCATATTGTTAAAATTGTCGTTAGAAGATACCAATCCCAAGATTCCATCGGCATACGTGATATAAATCCATTCTTTATTTTTTGCCTTAAAATAAAGATTAAAGAAATCTTGATATTCGCCATAACCCATTTCAAAAAATCCATTCATCACTTTATTGACCATTACACCGCCTAGGTTTACGAGTCCAAACTCCGCTTTGGAACGGTAGCAAAGGTCTTCCTTGTCAAATTCCATTTGTAAGCCCGAAAGTACTATGTTGAACGGAGAGTATTTTGGAGTTGTCATTACCGTTCCCGATTTTTGAATGTCTTGATCAAATTTATCCAAATCTCGTGGGTGGAAAATTTCATTGAATTGTTTTTTCATCAACGTAGCATTGAAGGCTACATCTTTATTTTCGCCAAATTCTGCCAAAATTAAATTGCCTAGCGTCATCAAAAGTCTTGGATCAAGGGTCAAATTGATACCTGCTGAAACTTTAAATTGGTATTTATTGTCCAGCATATTGTTGTCTATTTCTCCTCCCAAATTGATAGGAATTCCACCCATTTGAAGTTGTGGATTGAATTTACCTTCTGCTTTGATAATACCTGCGCTGTCTTTATAGGTTATTTTATTTCCGCGAGTTGCTTTTGCATAGATTTTTGCCGAATCACCAAAAACATATTGATTATTGGTAGCTTCGTGGCTTATTACGCCTCTACAATCCATCAAAAGCTGGTCTTCTTCGGCATTTTTTTCTTTCATAATGGCCGTGTAAAGCCCTTTTGTAGCATCTTCGGAAGTAGATCTATTGACCATAAATCCTGTAAACAAGTCTTTTCCGTCGTCTGTTTTTAGTTCTTTTTTTACCAACGAGAGTTCTTCTACATTGATTTCATTATCTACCTCAAACCAAGGCGTTTTATAGGCTGGTGCTTCAAAGAGGATGCGTTGTTTTCCCGAGAAATGGGGATATTTTTTGTTTGTAAAAATAGATACTTCTCCATAGAAATCGGTATTTCGGTAGATTTTTAAGTTTTGTCCTTGATCTACTTTTCCTTTTCCTTCAAGTGTATAGTTGAAAATACTTCTGCGTTTTTTGTCCACACCCACTTCTTTTTTTACAGTTCTAATCGAATTGAGTTTTATGGTATGTTTTTGATTATTAACCAATAAGGTGTATTCTCCATATCCAATCATATCATTTTTTCCATTGATGTCGAGTTTACATTTATCAAAAACG
>JBIPPG010000193.1:0-5181 GCA_044368545.1 Chitinophagales bacterium
AGCAAGTGGAGGTAAAGGACCTTATACTTTCTCCAAAGATAATATTACGTATGTAGCCTCAAATATTTTCTCAAATTTGGGAATAGGAACTCATAATCTTTTTGTTAAAGATGCCAATAATTGTATTGCTACAAGACAAGTTGTATTATCACAGCCTACAAAGCTCAATGTAAGTGCATCAATCATTAGAAATGTATCTTGTTTTGGACAGAATACAGGAGCAGCGAAGGTAGTAGCTACACAAGCCACAGCGCCATATACCTATATTTGGACAAATGGCTCTACCTTGGATAGTGCTGTAGGGATGAATTTTGGTAGTAAAAAAGTAGTGGTAACCGATGCCAAAGGATGTAAAGATTCTGCTACAGTAACGATTACCCAGCCCGATTCATTATTTTTCAATTCAATATCTACATTGACCAAATGTTTTGGCGATAGTACAGGAAAGATTAAATTGACAGGAGTTGGAGGCGCAATGCCGTATACATTTAGTAGAGATGCAGGAGCTTTTAGTAGTTTAGATAGCTTTGTAAATATTCCTGCAAATAGTTATGCTATTTCAATAAAGGACGCTAATAATTGTGTGTTTAATAATACCGTCGTAGTTGCTCAACCTTCGCTTTTGACTAAAACGACTCAGGTAGATAGCGTGAAATGCTTTAATGAAAATAGTGGTAAAATTACGGTTGCAGGAAATGGTGGAACTATGCCGTATACATTCTCATTACAAAATGCAAGTTATGTATCAACGAATGTTTTTGGAAGCTTGACCGCTGGAACATATTCTATAAGTGTCAAAGATGCTAATAATTGTAAGTCAGATACAAATATTATCATTTCGCAATATTCTCAAATTCAAGCTAATATCACTAACACCGATATTGTTTGTAATAACAATGATATTGGGAAAATAGATGTAATAGGAAGTGGCGGAAATCCGTCGTATACCTATTCTTTGGATAGTGTATCGTTCAAAACAGGAACCAATTTCTCTAATTTGGCGGCTGGAGCATATTCGGTTTTTGTAAAAGATGCTAATAATTGTGTACGAAAATGGTTGGATACCATTAAACAAACATTTGATGTAGCTACAATTTTCAACAAAAAAGATGTAAATTGTTTTGGTTTTTCAGATGGTAATTTTTCGGTGAAAGGTTCTGGAGGTGTTTCGCCTTTTACATACTCGTTTAATAACGGTGCTTTTGCGTCTACTGATAGTTTCAGTAATCTAGTAGCTGGAAATTATAATGTGATAACGATAGACCAAGTAGGATGTAGAGATACTGTTGTAGTTTCAATTACGCAGCCTTCGGCTCTTCTTTATACTACGGTAGTAGATAGTGTAAAATGTTTTGGTCAAAGTACGGGTAAGATAACCGTGAATGCGTCTGGTGGCACTACGCCATACACATATATTATGGATGGAACCATTTCACAAGCTACAAATATTTTTTCAAATTTAATTTCAGATACTTTTGCTATTAGAGTGCGCGATGCCAAGCAATGCATAAAAGATACTCAAATTATACTCAACACGTACCCTGATATTAAATTTTCATATACTTTGGATAGTGTTAAGTGTCACAACGCCTTTGATGGAAGTACTACGGTATCTGTAATTGGGGGACTTGCGCCTTATCAATATAAATTGGATGCAAATAGTTTTCAAAACAATAATATTATCTCTAATATTGGAAACGGAGCGCATACGGTAGTGATAAAAGACGTTTATAATTGCCAGAAATCATTTAGTTTTTCGTATGCCAATCCTACAAAATTGACTACAACGTTATTAAATCAAATTAATATTTTGTGTAATGGCGATACTACAGGTTTTGCAGCAATTTCATCTAATGGTGGTCGAATACCTCACACGTATTTGTGGAATAATGGAAGTGCGAATGATACGCTTCCAAAAATTATAGCGGGTGTCTACACTGTTACTACTACCGATGCTAAAGGATGTACCGATAATATTCAAGTGACGATAACACAGCCACAAGCATTGTCTTTTGTTTGGTCCAATGCCAATCTTACTTGTTTTAGAGATACTACGGGGCTTGCATCTGTAAGGGTTTCGGGTGGGGTAACGCCATATAAATATTTATGGAATACTGGCGATTCAATATCATTAATAAGCAAACTTTTAGCTGGAAATTATACCGTAACAGTTACCGACAAAAATGGCTGTAAAAGAACAGAAACTCAGACATTGACTGAGCCTGCAATCATCAGTTTTACTATTGATAAAGTTAATAGTTCTTGTTTTGAAAGCAAAAATGGCTCGTTGACGGTTACTAATATCAAAGGAGGAACCGCGCCATATAATTTAAAATGGGAGGATAATTCATTCAATACTACCCTTTCAAATGTTCAAGCATTCAGAAATTATTCAGTTCAAGTATTTGATGTTAATTCTTGTGTGAGAAAGGATACGGGAAAAGTGGATACCAATTATAGATTGAGAGTCAATCCACAATTTATAGACCCTAAATGTCCAAATAGCATTACGGATGTATTATTGGTTCCTGAAAATGGGGTGGCTACTTATACTTATAAATTAAATGGAATTACAAATAATTCGGGTGCTTATAATGCATTGCCAAATGGACTATATCTTTTTGAAGCTAGAGATGGTGTAGGATGTATGTACAAAGATACGGCAGACTTGGTTCTAAAAGATTCTATGCGTCCCACTTTGATTAATTATGACCCTGATTGTCAAACAGCAAATATTTGGCCTTCAAAACTAAATGTTGTAGGAGGAGCGCAACCATATACCTTCAATTGGACGGGTGCTATTTTTACTAATTCAACAGGCGATTCGGCTATTCATAATAAAAAAGGAACCTATTCGGTAACCGTAAAAGATAATAACAATTGTTCGCTTTCATACAATTTTGATTTAAAACCAGCCGATGGCGCAATAGATGTTTCGATAGATTCGTTGTACAATCTTCGTTGCTTTGGATTACCAGAAGGTAAAGCTGTTATTAATGTAAATGGCGGTATGTATCCATACTATTATTCTTGGAGTCACGGCGATAAAGATAGTATTGGAAGCAATATGTTTGCAAATGTGAAATACACCGTTTCGGTAACCGATGATTCGGGATGTAGATATATTTTGGATGATATATATTTGAGCGAGCCTACTAGAATTCAGGCAAAATATGCCTCTAGAAATGAATCTTGTCCTAATTTATTTGATGCGTATATATTGGTAAATCCATATAATGGAACCGCTACCAATAGCCAAAGTTATTGGATAAAGTTAAATGATCAACCTTTTACAAAAGAACATCGATATTCATTCTTGACCAAAGGAACCTATAAAGTTACTATCAGAGATGAAAATGAATGTGAAGTAGATACGACCTTTGTTATTACTTCTCCGCCCGAGATTAAGTTGTCCTTAGATTCGGTTTATGAAGTAGAAGCGGGAAGCAGTGTAGATATGTTTCCAAATATACAAGTAATAGGTGGTACATACACTTCATTGGATTATTTATGGACTCCAAATGAAAGTTTGAAATGCGCAGATTGTATCGATAATACATTCTATGGTGCTAAAAATTCGGAGTTGGAATTTTCTATCAAATTTGGCGAAAATTGTGAGGTTAAAGCCAATACTAGAATTAAAATAAAAGGCTTAGATGGAGAATTGATATTCATCCCAAATGTCTTTAATCCAAGTGATAAGAGAGAAGCCAATCAAACATTCAAGGTTTTTGGAAGTAAAATCAAACGTTACAATTTGGAGATATACAACCGTTGGGGCGAGAAAGTATTTGATTCGCATACACAAGAAAATGCTTGGAACGGTATGTACAAAGGTGAATACGCACAAACAGGAGAATATATCTATATAGCCGAAGTAGAAATGCTAGATGGACAAATCTTGAAACGAAAAGGGACGTTTGCTTTTATTAGATAGTAAAAGACATTTGCAAAAGCCAAATTGAAAAAAAATTGAGTAACAACAAAGATTGAAGCAATTTGGCTTTTTATATTAAATTTTAAGAGTTTTACAACGGTCTCAATTTTTTTATCTCAATCTATCAGCGCTTTCAACCAATTTTAAATCTTTTTTGATGAAAAATTGTGCTAAAAAAGCTAAAATAAAGGTAAGAATGGGAAAACTAAATAGAACTTTGTTGAAATTAATGGCATTGGAAGTATAGCTCATACCCATAAGGCTAGCTAGAATTATGCTTAGAACCATTAATCCATAGCATAATTTTATTTGTAATTTTCTATTTCCAAACATAAAAAGAGTAACTAATGCTAATGTACTTATAAGGGATGAAGTCAAAGTCATATTGCTGTTTTCCAATACTTTGTGGGAAACGCCGTCTATTGTATATAAATTCATAAATAATCCTGCACTTGCTACAATGGCTACAAAAAGAAGGAACAAAGATTGAATACGTTGAATCATAATGTTATGTTTTAAAGTAGCAAAAATACAGTTTTCATTTTATACTTATTCCATTTTCTCTCAAAAAAACAACGACTTTTGCTAAAAATAAGTAATTTTGTATCAATATATTACCGAAATTCTAGTAAATTATGTATTCATTGAATAAATTCATTGCATTTGTAGGCGTAATTTTGTTTTTATTTTCTTCATGCAACGACAGTACACAAGTATTGCAGCCTGATAGTGAAGAATCCGCAGTGGAAGAAATAAAAACACCTGTTTTTAACAATCAATTGGCGTATGATTATATAAAAAAACAAGTGGATTTTGGCCCACGTGTACCAAGTACAAGTACGCACGAGGCTTGTGCACAATGGCTTTTGACTACATTGAAATCTTTGAGCGATAGTGCATTTATCCAATCCTTTGATGCTACTACATTTGATGGCAAAAAACACAAGGGAAAAAATATCATTGCTCAAATCAACCCCTCCAATCCGCATCGTATTATGTTCAGTGCGCATTGGGATACAAGACCTTTTGCCGACCAAGATTCAAAAGATCAAAAAAAACCAATTCTTGGCGCGAATGACGGCGGTAGCGGGGTAGGTGTTTTATTGGCGCTATTGGAAGCGTTGAAATCTCAAAAGCCTACTATTGGTATCGATATCGTATTGTTTGATATAGAAGATTATGGGCAGCCCGAAAATAGTGGATTCCCCGAAATGAAAGACAGCTATTGTTTAGGATCCCAGTAT
>JBIPPG010000194.1:0-5156 GCA_044368545.1 Chitinophagales bacterium
GTTTTTTCAACCCAATTATCTCCTTTTTTCTCAAACACCCCCTGCAAATAGCTTTCAAAAAGTTCTTTGGCGTTTTTGAGGTTTTGTTCGGCATTGGCTTTTGCCTTGTCTATGGCGGCAAAGCACGCGTCTAAAATGAAAACTATGCGTTGTTGTTCGGAGAGGGATTTTGGGAAAGGAATTTCAATTTGCTTAAGATTATCGTTATATAGCCTTGAAATTGTTGCACCTTTTGTAGATTCCCAATTGCAAATTTCATAGAAACGATAGAGGTAATCATTTAATACCTTTTTCTCATCATTATCAATCCAAACAATATTCGAGTCTTGAAAATACGCGGGTTCACCATCATACCTTACTCGTCTGCCAATTGTTCCCGAAGCAGAAATAAGAATGTCTCCTTTTTTGGGGAATGAGAATTTACTGTGGAATTCTTCATATTTTGCTTTAGTAATAAATGCGTCAGGACTTTTTCCAAAAGTTCCGATTTTGTAAAATGGAATATCTCCTTCAGGCGTAGTATCTTCTTTAAATACTCTTTTACACATTGAAACCTTTCCAATTTCTCCTAATTTCTTTATTTCCCAACCTTGCTTCATATCAATTCCTTTATTTCGTTCATAATACTTTCTACCGATTTGGTTTCCAATTTTGAAAACGCAAACCATTTTTTACCTAGGTCTTTCAAAGAGGCTCCCAAGTGAAACACTTCTTTGCCATCAATAATCAAAAAGCGGTCGTGGCTTTGGGTAAAGGCTTTTGCTTCAAAGTTGCCGTATTGTTTGTTGGCTTTCTCTACATCTAAAATTAGTTGCTTGTTCATCGTTTTGGCGAGTAAATGCACTTTTACGCCTTTATTCTTTTTGGCTAAATGGGTGAGTGTGTTTTCGTCTATATAATTATCAATCAGCACAATACTTTTTTGAGCCGATCGAATGATTCGGGAACTTAATTCATACGCATCAAATACTTGTCCGTCAAAGAATACGCCTTGGGTAGGGATAAGGTGCGTATTGATTTGCAATTCAATCTGATTTACTTTTTCTGAAATCGCTTGCACGTTGTCTTCTATACGATTCATTCGGTTATTGATGGCGTAGCCTTTGAGTAGGTAGTCTTTCAATACCCGAGTTGCCCATATTCGGAATTGCGATCCTTGTTTGGATTTTACACGGTAGCCAATGGAAAGAATCATATCCAAATTATAATGTTCTGTTTGGTATATCTTTCCGTCAGCGGCAGTTGTCGCAAATTTTGCGACAACTGAAATGCCCTGTAACTCTTCTTGTAAAGCATTCGCAATATGTTTACCTATTGTTTTCACATCACGGTCAAATAATATAGCTATCTGTCGACGATTGAGCCAAACGGTATCTTTTTCTTCATCAATTCTTACTTCTATGTGTTCAGCTAGTTCGTTTGGTTTGTATAGAATTATTTCATCCTTCATATCAGTCCCAAAATTGAGTTTAAGATTTCCGCACTTTCGTCATCCAATGCTTTCATTTCTTCCAAAATAACTTGCGGTTGGCGTAGGGCTGCTGCTTCTTTTTTGTTCGGGTTTTTAACGCTCAAATCAAAAGTGCTTTGGTCAATGTCTTTTACATTTACCGTCCAAGAGTTCTCGCTATCCGCAAAGGTCTTTTGCAGGGCTACAAATTCTGCCAAGTCGTTTTCGTTGAGGGGGTTGGTCTTGCCCAAATTGCGCCCAGGATTTAGTTGATAGTACCATACTTTTTGAGTGGGTTTGCCTTTTTCAAAAAATAAAACGACGGTCTTGACGCCTGCACCAGAAAAAACACCGCCTGGCAAATCTAAAATCGTATGAAGATTGAATCCTTCCAACAACGTTTTTCTAATAGCTGTAGTAGCATTGTCGGTATTGCTCAAAAAGGTGTTTTTTATTACTATCCCTGCTTTTCCTCCTGCTTTTAATATTTTCATAAAATGTTGCATAAACAACGAAGCCGTTTCACCTGTTTTTATTGGGAAGTTTTGTTGCACTTCGGCACGTTCTTTACCTCCAAAAGGCGGATTAGCTAAAACAATATCGTGCCTGTCTTTTTCTTGAATATCGGCTATATTTTCGGCTAATGTATTGGTATGAATGACATTGGGCGCTTCTATACCATGCAATATCATATTCATGATTCCAATGATATATGCTAGGGATTTTTTCTCCTTGCCATAGAATGTTTTCTTTTGAAGTGTTTCTATATCTTTTGTACTTAATTTCTCCGTTCCTCCTTTGCTATTGAGCAAGTACAAAAAACTTTCACAAAGAAACCCCATACTTCCACCTGCACCATCATATACCGTTTGTCCAATTATTGGGTCTACCACTTTCACAATCGCTTTAATCAACGGTCGTACGGTGTAATATTCGCCTCCATTTCGTCCTGCGTTGCCCATATTCTGGATTTTGGCTTCGTACAAATGGCTCATTTCATGCTTTTCTGCATGGGTGCGGAATCGCAACTCATCGATGCGATTTATCACTTCGCGCATATTATATCCGCTTTGTATACGGTTTTTTAGTTCACTAAAAATTTCACCAATCTTATATTCAATAGTATCGGCACGCTCGGCATTGGCTTTGAATTTCTTCAAATGAGGAAAGAGTTTGTTGTTGACAAAATCCAGTAAATCATCACCCGTTAGGGCATTGTGGTCTATTTTGCCATTTTCAAGCTTTGGTGCTGCCCATTCGTTCCACTGATATTTTTTTTCAATGATGTGTGTATATGATTTGCCTGTGAGTTCGGCAGCTGTAGCACGGTCTTTTTCGAAGTCGTCCAAATATTTGAGAAACAAAATCCATGAGGTTTGCTCCACATAGTCCAGTTCACTGCCACAACCAGCATCTTTGTGAAGAATATCGTCAATATTTTTAAAAGTTTGTTCAAACATAATAAGTTAATTCTGCTTTTTTCTTAAATCCACGCAAATTTAAACAAAAATATTATTTAGAAAACAATTTGTTTTGATTTTATGAGTATTTAACAAAAGGAAAATTTAATCCCTAAAATATCACCCTGCCACAAATCCCAAAAGGCAATTTGCGATCTTTTTGGTAGGGGATGGTTTGTTCAAAAACGTACGATTTTTCGGACCATAGGCCTGCTTCGCGAAGAATATTTTCCAATAAAACAGGGGAGATATTCATTGAGTATAAATTGATGATAAGAAATGAATTTTTATCATCCAAGAGCTTTTTGCAGAGTAGGAGCAAATCGAAGAGTTCTTTCTCCAAGATCCATTTTTCGCCATTGGCGCCTCTGCCATACGCTGGCGGATCTAGGATAATGGCCGAGTATTTCTTATTTCGATTGATTTCTCGTTTGATGTATTTGAGCGCATCTTCTACTATCCACGAAATAGAAGGAGCTATATTGGAGAGCATTCTATTTTCATTGGACCAATTGATGACTTGTTTGACGCTATCTACATGCACTACTTGGCTTCCCGCCGCGGCGCCAGCAAGGCTCGCCATTCCCGTATAGGCAAATAGATTGAGCATTGGGAAAGCGTAGTCGTTTTTCGATACATTTTCATATATAAACTGCCAGTTTGGGAATTGTTCGGGGAAGATGCCTACATGCTTAAAAGAAGTCAATGCTAGCTTGGCTTTTAGCTCGGTTTTACCAAATTTGCCACAAGACATCGTCCAGCTATTGGGCATAGCATCTTTTTTTGTCCACGATCCGCTATCTTCTTTGTTGGATATGATTTCGCCTTTTTTTCGTTCAAAAAAAGCATCGGCTTGCTCCACCCAATATTCAAGGGGCTTTGACAAATGCCACAACGCTTGAGGTTCGGGTCTAGCGAGAACGTATTTCCCAAAACGCTCTACTTTGTAGCCGTCTCCACAATCTATCAATTCATAATCCATCCGAAAAATTTGTTTAAAATAAAAAAATAGAAAAGCTTATTTAAAGCTCCAGTCGAATTTGTCCAAACTTTCGATACAACGACACAATAAATCAATAGAAAGTCTAATATCTTCTTTATTACACATTTCTATTACTTGATGAATATGTCTTGTAGGAATAGAAACTGCACCTACAATCGAGCCACTTTTTGCCATTTTTTGGATAGCGCCTGTGTCGGTTCCACCTGCCGTCAATATTTCTAATTGATATTTAATCTTATTTTTTGCGGCTACTTCTTTCATGAAGTCTACCATTCTATAGTCGCAGATTACAGAACCATCCATAATTTTGATAGCGGTACCATCTCCCAATTTTGTGATTTTGTTGTCCGCAGCACTTCCCGGTACATCAAAAGCAATAGTGGTGTCAAGACAAATTCCAAAATCGGGGTCTAAATAATGCGCCGCCGTAGTAGCACCTCTCAATCCTACTTCTTCTTGAACCGAAAATACTGCGCACAAATCATAAGGGATTTTCTTTCCTTTCAACTCTTTCAAAGCTTCGATAAGGATATAAACCGATACTCTATTGTCCATTGATTTGCAATTGACACAATCGCCCATTTCTACCAAAGAACGCTCTCTGGTGATAGGATCTCCTATTTGTACCAATTTGTCAACCTCTTCTTTTTTCATTCCCAAATCAATAAAATAATCGGTAGTTTTAGGAACTTTGGTTCTTTCTTCGGGTGTCATTACGTGAATAGGTTTGCTGCCCATTACTCCTATCAATGTTTTCGTTTTTGTGTGTACCAATACACGCTGAGCGGTCAACGTTTTAGGGTCAAAGCCGCCTAAGGTATGAAAACGAAGAAATCCATCCGTATCTACGTGTGTAACGATAAATCCAATTTCATCCATGTGCGCAGGCACCATCACTTTTTGAGAGCTGTCCTCTCCTTTTTTTATCGCTAAAATATTACCCAAAGGATCTACGGTAATTTCATCCGCCAATCCTTGAATTTCTTTCAATATTACTTCTCTAATTTGTTGTTCAAATCCTGAAACACCAGGCGTTTCACATATTTTTGCCAATAAAGGAATATCTATTGTTGCGTTATCTTTTTTAGTTGTTTTTGCCATTATATATAATTTTTATTTTTTTTCAAAAGAATGCAAATATAAAGATTTTGAACCAATTGGATTTAATTAGTGCTTATTTCTTTAATGTAAGGAATTTTGCAACCTTTTTGATACGATTAGATTTGATAATGATTCGAAAAAT
>JBIPPG010000195.1:0-5144 GCA_044368545.1 Chitinophagales bacterium
AGTAGTTAAATTTTCCTATCAAATAAATTCAAAAGAGATCCCCGATATTTTTGAATATCATTTGTTGTTTTACTTTAAAAATTTGGTTGCAAAAATTCGGGGAAGACGCGGTGTTTTTGAGCATCGTATCAGTCTGTTCCCGAATCCTTCGTTTCTTCGTCATTCCGTAAAAATGCGTTGAACGACAAACGTTTTTTTAAGCATTTTATGCGGAATCTCACAGGAGTAGTTAAATTTTCCTATCAAATAAATTCAAAAGAGATCCCCGATATTTTTGAATATCATTTGTTGTTTTACTTTAAAAATTTGGTTGCAAAAATTCGTGGAAGACGCGGTGGAAAAAAATCTAATGTCTATTATCTTACATCTATTGTCTAATCTCAAATCTAATATCTCTAATCTCATTCATCTCTAAATCATTATCTTTGCTTTTTGAAATGAAAAGAAAATACCATGTGTGGCATCTCAGGATTTATAGATTTTACTAAAAAAAGTAGTTTGGAGCAGCTACAAGCGATGAACCGAACGATGGAGCATCGTGGTCCCGATGGGGAAGGCTATTTTTTTGAGCCTATAGAATCGGCATTTGTAGGATTGGCACATCGTCGATTGTCTATTATAGACCTCTCTTCGCACGCCAGCCAGCCTATGTTTTATGAGAATTATGTACTCATTTTTAATGGCGAAATTTATAATTTTCAGGAGATAAAAGAAGAACTTATCGTGCTAGGGCATACGTTTCATACGCAGTCCGACACGGAAGTAATTCTACACGCCTTTCAGCAATGGCATACAAACTGCGTAGACAAAATGGTAGGGATGTTTGCCTTTGTGCTATTGGATACGCAAAAAGGCGAAATTTATGCTTTTAGAGATCGTGCAGGGGTCAAACCTTTTTTCTATTATTGGCACGAGGGACTTTTTATTTTTGGCTCCGAACTCAAGGTGCTGATGCAGCATCCCGCATTCAAAAAAACTATTTCTTTGGATTCGTTGGCTACTTATATGAATTATGGCTACGTCCCTACTCCCAATTGTATTTTTGAACATACACACAAACTCAAACCGGGACATTTTATAGAAATTTCTCTTCAAAATCAACAAATTGATATTAAAAAATATTGGAATGTACTCAATTATTATCAATTGCCCAAGTTGAAAATAGACTATGAAGAAGCCATATCCGAAACCGAAAAAATCCTTAAAAAGGCCTTTCAATACCGTATGGTAGCCGATGTTCCTGTAGGGGTTTTCCTCAGTGGAGGCTATGATAGCTCATGTGTTGCGGCTATGCTTCAGGCAAATTCATCTCAAAAAATCAAGACGTTTACGATAGGAGTTGGCGATGCCAATTTGAATGAAGCGCCTTTTGCTAAGCAAATTTCTAACTATATTGGTACCGAGCATCAGGAGTTGTATTGTACCGAGAAAGAAGCATTGGATATTATTCCGCAGTTGCCCCATTTCTTCGATGAGCCTTTTGCTGATAGCAGCGCTATTCCTACCATTCTGGTGAGTCAGCTCGCTTCGCGTAGTGTAAAAGTGGCATTGAGTGCCGATGCTGGCGATGAAATTTTTGGGGGATACAATCGTTATGCTTATTATCAAAAGATTCGTTTTTTGGAAAAATTCCCGCAAATTGGGAAAAATTCCATTTCGTGGGCCATTCGATTGGCTCAGCGAGGTGCACAATATGTCGTAAAGCATCCGCTTACGCTCCAGCGCATGGACAAGATGCAGAAGTTGATAGCCAATCCTTCGGCTTCTAATATTATGGACAGTTTTACGCATCATTTTAGCCAAAAAGAGCTAAAGGATTTATTCCCACAGGCTTTTGAGGCACAGCATTCACTTTTTGATCCACATCCAAAACATCCAAAGGATAATTTGAGTGCTATGATGGCCATAGACTATCAAACCTACTTGCTAGACGACATCCTCACCAAGGTAGACCGCGCTACTATGAGCCAATCTATCGAAGGGCGAGAGCCGTTTTTGGACCAGCATATTATCGAATGGGCGGCACAGCTCCCCAATCATTTTAAATATCACAAAGGAGTGAAAAAACGCATTTTGAGAGATATTACACACCGTTATATCCCTAAGGAAATGCTAGATCGTCCCAAAATGGGATTTGCCATTCCGCTCCAAAAATGGCTTCAAGAAGGCTTGCTCAAAAATTATATGTACTTTTTTGAAAAAGAATTTATCCATTCACAAGGACTCTTTGAACCCAACGCCATACAAGATTTGCTTCATCAATTCAATCGTGGCAATGGATTGTATACCCTGCGAATATGGCATTATTTGATGTTTCAGCTATGGTATGCCAATTATTTTGTAAAATAATAGCCTTTTTATTATACCCAACTAACAGGGCAAACGCATTTATACCAATCTTACTTATAAACCCCCTTCTTTTCAAAAAACAAAAAGTCATTTCGACCGCAGGAAGGAATCCAACCGTTTAATTTTTAAATGCATTTTACCGTTTATACAATCAATATAGTCCAATCTTCGTTTCTCTTGATTGTACTATTTGCTTGTTATAACGGCATTTACCACTCTAAACTTACATAATAGTTTGGACTATTTTATAAGTAAGATTGGTATTAGTTGGTTTTAACATAAAACCGATATAATATTGTTAAAAAACAATTAGATGTTGATAAATTAATCAAACTTTAAAAGTGTTTCAGAATATTTTTAACATTTATTATATTTTTTTAATATATTTTTGCATTTCAATTTGAAAAAATTTTATTCGAAAATGTTCGTTCGATTTTGTTTTGTTGTAATTTTTCTATTTGCTAAAAATACATTTGCATTGAGTGGTAATGTTTCAAAATTGACGACAGGTTCACTTTCATTGGTATGCAAGCCCAATTTGGGGTCTAATAAAATGACACTTGGGATGGGGATTACAATGATATACGTAGGCTCTCCCATACATTATTTTCAAACAAATGGCTCAGGAACCGTAAAAACAAGTTTTGACAATAATACAAATTTGCTTTTTCCAGTAGGAATTGAAGCGTATAATCTTATCCGTATCTATATCAAAACAGGAATAGTAAACAATCCTTTAAAACGAATCAAACGCTAATATATCTGTGTAGAATTGTATTGTAATAAACAAAAGAAACATGAAAAAAACAACTATATTATTATTGCTAAACTTGATAAAAATCACGTGTATAGGACAATTAACATTGCCTCCAAGTTCTATTACTACAAATGTACCAGAAGCAAGCCAATACAAGGTGGTCTATGAATTGAATATCCCTAACAATATGGCTTCATTGTCTTATGTCCAAAATCTATCAGGCAGTTCGGGAGTAACTTTTAATCGAGTAGCCTATTATATGGAATTAGATAGTAAATGGGTATGGGTAAGTATGAATAAGTATAATTCAAGTCTTACTTTGGCTCAGTTAGGCATTCCTTTTGGATGGTCAAGTATCTATTTTCAGCAAATTGTTTCGGGTATGAATGTTTTAGGTAGCTCTAACTCTGGAGTTTCAAATGCAAATAATATCAGTGGTAATGTCGAAATTTGGCCACATTGTTATGGCACGCATACTGGTTTAGGGGGAATTGGTGGAAATGCAGGTAATTACGACCATGATGATCAAATAAATGCAACGAATAATTGTTATGGATCTTTTCAAGTTCATAATTATATAGTAAATCAAACTATTTTTGCTTATAATAATTTTAATGGGGGTACTACAAATGATGATTTAGGGATTGGAAACAATACAGGAAATACCAATCCCGATTGGACATTTATGAGCAATGCAGCCAGTTATACTACAAAAAAGCTTTTTATACTTGTAGATGCTTGTAATGAAATATCAATCAATACACAACCAAGTTCATCAAACATGAATATTTGTCAAAATGGTGCTGGAGGTACCCTTTCTGTTAGTGCTAGCACTACTTCGGGTAGTATCAATAATTATAAATGGTATCAAAATACAACGGCTTCCTATTCGGGAGCTACTTTAATGCAAAACAGTGCATCTGCGAATTATACAATTCCAACAAATACTTCAGGAACGTATTATTATTTTTGCGTGGTAGGGAATACTAATGGATGTGCAAGATATTCAAATATATCAGGTTTTAGAAATATTTTGGCTAACCCTAGCATTTCATCACACCCTGCTACTACAAACCAATCGCGTTGTTTGAATAGTGCCGCAACTGCTTTATCGGTTGTTGCCTCTGCAGGGAGTGGGAGCATTTCGTCCTATCAATGGTTTAAATCTACTACGAACTCCAATGCTTCGGGAACATCGATATCTGGCGCAACTTCTACTTCGTATACTCCACCAACTAATATGGTAGATTCTGGATATTTTTATTGTTTGGTTAGCAATAGCAACTCTTGTGCAACAAAATCAAATATTTCGGGGTTTCTAAAAGTGGATGCATCTGTAAATAAAGGAACAGTAAGTGCCAATCAATTGGTATGCTATAATACAAATGCTGCCGATGTTACTATTACAGGAAATACAGGCACTATTCAATGGCAACGATCTACGGATAATGCTTCATGGACCAATATCGCAGGCGCTACAAATGCAACGCTTACTGCGGCTCAAAATGGATTAATCCTCAATATAACTTTTGTTCGAGCGCAGCTCACAAATGGAAGTTGTTCCGATTTTTCAAATACGGTATCATTAGAGGTGAATAATGCATTGGCTTTTGATGGACTCAACGACTATGTAAATTTGGGAGATAATATAGAAAATTTTAACAATATTACAACTGAGGCATGGGTATTTTGGAAAGGGTCAACTTACCCACATTCTGAAATATTAACAAAAGATTTAATTTCTTCTTTTTCGATAACATCAGACAATAAATTACATGCAAATTTTGGGAATGGCACGATTTGGGGATCTGGCTTGAACTCCGCTACGAATATACCCCTCAACACTTGGACGCATTTAGCGATAACAAGATTAAATGGTGTTGTGAAATTGTATATTAATGGTGTTGAAGATGTGAATTCTACTACAATTAACATTACAGGGCAAAATAGTGTCGTTAGAGCTATTGGAGCTAAAATTAATGGGACATTGGTTAATAGTTCTGCATTTAATGGACATATTGACGAGATAAGAGCATGG
>JBIPPG010000196.1:0-5118 GCA_044368545.1 Chitinophagales bacterium
TTGCTTCGATAGGAGATACGAAAACTCAAGCCATAATAGAGGTACTAGAGAAAATTCCACTAGAACTGCGATATAAGGTAAAGGAAGTTACATTAGATATGGCTAATAATATGGAAGCAGCGGTGAGAAAATCATTTCCCAATGCCAAATTAGTCACGGATAGATTTCACGTAGTTCGGCTTGTAATGGAGGCTCTACAACATATTAGAATCAAAAATAGATGGCAAGAAATAGATAAAGAAAATACCGCAATAAAGAATGCCAAAGAAAAAAATGAAAAATATATTTCTCCTACCTTTAGTAACGGGGATACACCAAAACAATTACTGGCGAGAAGTCGATACATTATTGCTAAAAAACAAGAGGATTGGACAAAGAACCAAAGTGAACGAACGAGCCTTAATTCTATTTGAAAACTATCCAGAAATATTTACCTTTTATAAACACAGTATGGAATTGAGAAATATATATGAAGAGAAGGATAGAGACAAAGCTGACCAAAAATTCAAAGAATGGATTCAAAAAACATATAATCAAAAATTAGAAGTCTTCTTTACCGTGGCAAATACAATTATAGCCAACTACGAAAATATTCTTAACTTTTTCATTCACAGAAATACAAATGCAAATGCAGAGTCCTTTAATGCGAAAATCAAACTGTTTAGAGCCAATTTAAGAGGTGTGATTGACATACCTTTTTTCCTATTCAGGATGACTAAACTTTTCGCCTAATCCCCAGATTTTTGATGTGACCCGAAGTAACGAACCATGATTTTATAAGAGGAGACAGCAAAGGTACTTTTCTGCGAATACAAACACTCAAGCCACAATTAAATACAGAATCGCTCCGACTTAAAGTTGTAGAAGATGGCAAGAAAGTTGAGGTTGAATTTTCAATATCTGTAGTTTGTAATGAAATAGGGCAGTTGCTTTATTCAAATTGTAATCAAGGGGAATATTGGTATATTGCTACCGTTGAGATGTATGACCAAGGTTGGCAGGTTACACATGTTGAAAAATTAAAAAAAGATTTTTAGTCTTTTTTGTTAATGTATTTTTTCATAGTTTGGAAGAGGACTACCGATAAGGCAGTCCTTTTTTTTTATAAATCTTCTCCCCATTCCACCTACCATTCCCCCCAATATAAATCCAAAAACAACATCTAAAGGAAAATGAACTCCAATATAAACTTGGCTAAATCCAATTAATAAAACCCATAAAAAAAGCAAAACACGATACTTTTTTTGTGGAAATAAATAGGCCCAAAAAACCGCTAAACTAGCGTGATTGAATGCGTGACAAGATGGACAGCTATAAGTTCCTTGGCTACATAGTCCAAAATTGTGATAAAACCATTCTCCTTCAAATAAAACACAAGGTCTAATCCGCTCAATAGTATTTTTCAGAATTTGGGCACAAAGAAAATCGGATACAATTACAGCAATAATCGATATTAAAAATAGCGATTTCCAGCGGTTGGGATATTTTTTATAAATAAAATAAGCTACAAGAAGATAAAGAGGAATCCAAGTCTTTTTTTCTCGCAGAATAGGGCACAAAATATCTAAAAATCCATTCTTAATTTCGTGATGAATGACAATAAATAGATTTTTGTCAATAGAAAATAAGAAATCTTGAAGGGTCATTTGGTACTATAGAGCAGGTAAAACTTGAGTTTTGCATTCCCCAAATCCTATTTTTACACCGTCTTTTTCTGCAAATCCTTTTATGGTACAGGTGTCATAATCTTGCATAAAAACTCGAGTAGATCCATCTTTCATAGGAACAGGCTTCGTGCCTTTCCAAGCGAGTTCTAGCATAGAACCAAATTCGTGTGGTTCAGCCCCAGAAATAGTTCCCGAAGCCATGACATCGCCCACATTTACATTACAGCCATTAACGGTATGATGCGCCAATTGTTGGCACATATTCCAATACATATATTTAAAATTGGACTTGCAAATAACAGTTTCTTCGCCTGTTTTTGGCGTTAGGCTAACTTCTAGGTTTATATCATAATTTTTCTTCCCTTCATATTCAAGGTATGGCAATACTTTGGGCTCTTGAACCTCACCAGCTACACGGAACGCATCTAATGCTTCCAAGGTAACAATCCAAGGAGACACGATACTCGCAAAATTCTTGCCTAAAAAAGGACCTAATGGCACATATTCCCACTGTTGAATATCTCTTGCAGAAAGGTCGTTGAACAAGAATAATCCAAAAATATGTTCTTCCGCTTTGGAAACTTCAATGGGATGTCCTAATTCTGTTTTTTTACCAATGACGAACCCTACCTCCAATTCAAAGTCCATTCTTTTGGACTCTCCATAAATGGGTGGCTCGGTTTCTACAGGCTTTGTTTGGCCTTTTGGACGATGAAAATTGGTGCCCGAAACTACGATAGAAGAAGCTCTACCATGATAACCAACAGGAATATGAAGCCAATTGGGCAAAAGCGCATTGGCGGGATCGCGGAACATAATACCTACGTTGGTAGCGTGCTGACGACTGGAATAAAAATCGGTATAATCTCCAATTTTTACGGGTAAATGCATTTTCACTTCAGATATTTCGTCCATAAAGAGCGCTAAATCAGCTCTTTCCTTTAATGTATTATTTTCAATATCAAGAAGATTGGCAATATCCAATCGAATTTTATTAGTAACAGATTTTCCTAAATTGATAAAATCATTTAAGGCTGTATTTTCTGTAATTTTTGTATCTAAATCTAAGAGACCTGAAACCGCTAATTGATTAATATCCAACACTTTATTGCCAATTGCCGTACCAATTCTAGGTGTTTTTGAAGCGGTAGAATAGATTCCAAAAGGAATATTTTGAATAGGAAATTCTGTGTTTTCACTGCCTTCTACCCAAGATTTTTTATCAAAAGAGATCATTTTGTTCAATTTTATAATTTATTAAAAAAGTTTGGCGTTTTTTCGTCTCGCCTTTTTCATATTTTGTTGTTCTATTTTTTGGTTTTCTTCAGGCGTGTTGTATGTAGGACAAGTTTTTTTCTTACAAGAAAAAAAAGCCATTACAAACAAAAAAAGTATTAAAATCCCGTATCTCATAAGTTTTTATTTAAGTCCAAATCCTGATAATATTTGAGGAATCCATGTATTCAATCTATCTTCGGTCATATCATCTTGATTGTCTATATCTATACAAAGTCCCACAAGTTTGCCATCTATTTCTGCTTTGGAAGCGTCATATTCGTAGCCATCTGTAGGCCATTCGCCGCATATTTGAGCGCCTTTTTCTTTAGCAATTGCGTGGAATACACCTAATGCATCACAGAAATAAAAAGAATATCCGTATTGGTCACCCAGTCCAAAAAAAGCTATATGCTTGTCGGCAAAATTTACATTTTCCCATTTTGGCAAGAAAGATTCCCAATCTCCCTGCAATTCGCCATCATACCAAGTGGGCATACCAATAATAAGATATTTATACATATCAATATCAGATGCTTCTTTTTTGTATATTTCTATTACATCTACTATATCTTCTCCCATTAAGGAAGCAATTTTATCTTTAATAGTATTGGCTACTGTTTCTGTATTGCCTGTGTCTGTCCCAAAAAACAAACCGATTTTATTTGACATATTTGATTTTTATTTTTGCAAAATTATTCATTTCTAACTTTATACTTAGAAAAATTCTCTCTACGAATAGCAATAGCCTTTTGGATTACGGGATCTATATCCATAATTATTTTATAAAATGCAGCAGCGCCGTATATTCCTCTACCAATATTAGCCTTCAAAAGTGTTTTGATCATAGAGCCACTTTTCTCAATTGCTTGTGTATCTCGTTTGATTTTTGCGGAATCGCCCATAACCAAAAATTGATTAAATTGAGCCGAATCTAAATTGAAATTAGTATAAAAATCTTCCATTTTTGGATTTTTTTCAAGTATGGATTTTTTATTTTTATCAATAAACTCGGTAGTATACTGATTCACGAGTCCTTTTCTCAAAAAGTTTAGATAATACTCCGAATTTAGACTTGTGTCAATTGGAACATAGATATCAGGCGTAATTCCTCCGCCACCAAACACTTTTCGCTTGTTATTGGTAAATTTCATCAAACTATCGGGAGGTACAAGGGTATCTTTTTTTGTCAATTGACCCGATTGTGCACGTTGAATGATTTCGGCACGATATTCTTTCAGACCTTTGTTAAAAGGTTTTTGAATAAATCTTCCTGAAGGGGTAAAATACTCTGCGGTAGTCAATCGAAGTTGGGAATTGTCCATAAGTGCAAAAGGCCTTTGTACCAAACCTTTCCCAAAAGAACGACGCCCAATTATTAAGCCTCTGTCCCAGTCTTGTATAGCTCCTGAAACAATCTCGCTTGCGCTTGCACTGCTTTCGTTTATCAAAACGATTAATTTCCCTTTTCTAAACAAGCCATTTTCTGAAGTTTCAAAACTCTGCTTGGGATAATGTTCGCCTTGTGTGTATACTACCAATCGCTTAGATTCAAGAAACTCATCACAAAGTGCTACTGCCGCTTGAAGGAGTCCACCGCCATTATTTTGCAAATCTAAGATAAGCGTTTTCATCCCTTTGCTGTTCAAATCATTAAGTGCCGTAGCAATTTCATGAGGCGTACTTCCAGCAAATTTATTGAGTTTGATGTATCCCGTTTCATTATCTATCATAGTAGCAATATCTACACTATAGATAGGAATAATATCACGTGTAATCGTAAAATCAATCAACTTATCGCCACGAAGAATGGAAATCGATACTTTGGTGCCTTTGGGCCCTTTAAGACGAGAAACATAATCATCGCTTTTATACTTACTATCCCCTGCAAAAGTAGTATCACCAATTTTGATTAATTTATCGCCAATCATCAATCCTACTTTTTCGCTAGGGCCTCCCGCTACTACATCTAAGATTTGTAGTGTGTCTTTAAATACATTATATACGATTCCTATTCCTTCAAAGCTGCCTTTGAGCCTTTCGTTTTCGGAGCTAGCTTCTTTGGGAGGCAGATACATCGAGTGCGGATCAAGATTTTCAAGTGATTTGACAATTGCAGATTCTATTATTTTATCAAAATTAACGGTATCTACATAATGATGTCTAAGTAAGGTAT
>JBIPPG010000197.1:0-5115 GCA_044368545.1 Chitinophagales bacterium
AAAATAATTCAAGAGTAAAATCATTGAATATTTATATAAACGATAAATTAAAAGGCAAAATAAGTTTAATGGATACATATAAATTACAAATAATTGATATTGAAAAGTTAAAGCTATATTGCGTAGGTGGAGAAAAAATGAAAATTAGTTTTGAATTTAAGGAGTTCTATGAAGGTAAACAATATAAGAATGAGGTAGCAATAAGTGAATTAGAATTAACAGGAACAAGAATTTCAGATTAAAAATTCGTCTTTCTTTATTACATCCTTATATTTTTTAAATTTTGGAGCTAATCCCGCTATCCGCTTCTATCTCTTCCGCTTTGCTACAGAGGATATTCGCTTCTATCGGGGCTAGAAAAAGGGCTTTACCTATATAGTTTTTAATACCAATCTCACTTATAAAATAGTCCAATCTATTTTGACACATCGGTTTTCCGAGATGAAAGATATGGGGTTCCGTTCGTGCGGGGTTCAATAAGTGGTAGAATGGTTGGCTCGTTTAGCCCAACGTCCTACGAAGCAAAATATGAATTCATTTAATAATCAATAAGAATGATGAATAAACCCTAGCCGTTGGTGGCAGGGCTTCTTTTAATTTTGTTTAAATCTTTCAAATGTCTGCCAATATTTGTCTTTATAAATATCAAACTCTATCTCGTATCTGTCTCTGTATTTTTTTTGAATGTCGTTGAAAACTTTAGAAGGTTTCCTAAAATCGTTACAAGCGAAATATATTTCTCTTTCATTTTTTGCAGTCTGTCTCCCAACATTTAAATAGCCGTCCTTGTCTTTTAATGAAGTTATTATTTCATCTTCAATATTTCCTAAATTTTCGTAGTCTGTATTATTTGGCATTCCCTTATTATTCCTACCATCGTACTTGATTGTCATTATTGCTAACCAATGATGTGAAGCTTGACAGTCCCAATCTAATAAACTAGTATTAATAACTGCAAGAAGCATATTGCCACTTTCCAACTCTGCTTCTAAAATTGAATACTCGTCATTTTCAGTGTCATATCTAACGCCTTGATATTTTTCTATGAATTCTTTTTGTCGCCAAGTCAAAAAGTCTTTGAGTTTTGCAATAGGAACAAGTTCTTTCTGTGCTTCACTTTTATGAATTATTTGCAGATTATCAATGTTATTTACAAAATCAAGTTCACCTAAATAGTTGTCCAAGAAAATATAAGATCCATTAATTATTTCTTGCCTATTTTCATCAGTCATATCGCTATGAATAATACAAATATCAATTTCATCTGGATAATTTGGCAAATCGTTTGAATAGAAAAATAAATTTTCTGAGTTAAATTTCAATCCTGCCATTTCAATAGAAACATCTTCAATATTTAATGAAGGTTTTAATGCCGTAAATTTCCAACCATTAATTTTTGGTGCAGATGCAACAAGCTCTTCAACAAATACAATATTTTTTGTACTTCCATCTGCTGTCAAAACCAATTCAACTGTATTGTTATCAAACATTCCTGTCAAATAGAAATAGCCGTCTTTAAGTTCTTCAAGCTTTGGCGATAATTTGTTAAAAAAGCCCGTTTCAATGTCATTATGATTTTTAACTACATTGTAAAAGTCCTTTTCATTTTTTTGAAACCAAGTCCAAAAGTCATTGTAAGATTCTATTGGTTCGTCCTTCTTTCCGAAAATATTTTTTAGAAAACTCATAATTTGTCAGTTTGCTTTTGAATTTAGAGTGTTTGTTAGCCTTACTGCTAACACACAAATTTAAGCATTTCGTGAATATATAACATAAAAATTTCGTGAATCCAATTATTAAAATCGATTATTATGTTGATAATAAATATTTTATGATTTCATTTTTTTTGGATTAGCGAAAGTTAAATGGTATATACATTCAAAATTGTCCAATCTTAAAGAGAAGAGATTCTATATAAAATTTTATGAAAAGACGCAACGTTTGTGATGTTGCGCTTTTGATTTTATTTTCTTTGGACAGTCGGGGTAACAGAGGTTGAATGGTTGGCTCGATGAGCCCGAATTCCTAGCTTTTAGCAGTAGTTTTTTTAGTGCCAATTAATATGTGCTTTTATTTTTGTTAGTAAAACTGGTGTTTCATTGGTTAATATATTACAGTAAGATTGTGCTGTTTCAAAGTCTGAAAATACTCCAACTATATCATTATGTCCATACTCAAACAATTTATTTAATGGATTTTGAAAAATGCAAAATTTTCCATTTAAGTCAATTTCGTTAGAATTTCTTTCAATAAGTCTTGAAAATTTCAATTCGTTGTTTTCAAAATATTTGATTTTTTCACATATAAGTAAAGCTGTGTAACCCATCGTAATATTACAATTATTATAAACTTCTACTTCATTTAAATTGTCAAAAAGAAATGAATATCTCTCTATTTTTCTATTTGTCAAATATAGAAAATCTCCATTTGTTTCATTGTTGAAAGGATTTATATTTAAAGAGTTTCTGTTTTTTAGAGCGTTATTTGAGAATATAGCAAATTCAGCATACTTTCTGTGGCTTTTGATAATTTCTTCGAATTCATTCATATTTTTTTACATTTATAGCTAATTGTTTGTATAAGTATGGATATTCAAATGTTACTATTTATAATTTTAAGTTGTCTTTTAAAATTTTGATTATTGGTGTGGCTGTAGTTCGGTAAAAATTATGGTTAACACACAAATTTAAGCATTTCGTGAATATATAACATAAAAATTTCGTGAATCCAATTATTAAAATAGCTTATTATGCTGATAATAAACATTTTATTGCTTTGTTTTTTTTGAATTAGCGAAAGTTATACGGTTTATGAATACATTATAGTCAAATCTTGAAGAGAAGAGATTCCAAATAAATTTTTCAGGAAAGACGCAGCGTTTGTGGTGTTGCAGCGCGCAGGATAGTAGCGGTATCCTCCGCAGCCTTTGGCAAAGAGATACAAGCGAATAGCCTGTTAACGCGCCCAAATAATATCATTTTTTAATGTTTTCAGTTTCTTTTGGATTGATTTTTTTTGAATGAGACTCTAATTCGAAATATTCTACCGAAATAAGCAAAAATACAATACTTTTGTAGTATTAAAAACGAATTATGCAGGAAAATAACAACCAACAAATCCAAATTGACATCAAAGAAGATGTGCTTTTTGGGGTATATTCAAATCTTTCGATTATTTCGCATTCGCCTACGGAGTTTGTGTTTGATTTTATACAATTGATTCCTAATTCTCCCAATGCGAGCGTGCGTTCTAGGGTCATTTTAGCTCCTGAAAATGCAAAGCGTTTTATGAAAGCCTTGCAGGATAATATCAAAAAATACGAGGATAATTTTGGACGTATCAAAGATAATGATACACCGCCTGTATATTCAAATAATAACGATCATCGTCCTCCAGGATCGGTCTAAAAAGCTATAGCCTCTGTGTTTTTATGATTGAATCATTCAGCGTTTTATGAATTTTATACATCCTTTTTTTCTTTTTGCATTGGCGTTTTTGGCAGTTCCTATTATTGTACATTTATTCAATTTTAGGAAGTACAAAAAAGTATTTTTTACCAATATTGCTTTATTGAAAGAATTGATGTCCGAAACTCAAAAAGCTTCGGAATGGCGCAAGCGGTTGATTATGATTTCGAGGCTTTTGGCTTTGTTTTTCATTATTTTTGCTTTTGCGCAGCCCTATTTTAATCAAAATGCATCATTGCATTCGGGAAAAAATATCATCAGTATTTATATTGATAATTCGTTTAGTATGGAAGCCTATGGCGAGGAAAAATCGCTGCTGACGATAGCCAAACAAAAGGCTAAAGCCATTTTGAATGAAAATAAAGAGCGGGCTTTGTATCAAATTGTATCTAATAATTTTGCGGCATCGCAGTTGCAAGCGCTTACGTATCAGGAAGCGAGCAAGGTGGTGGATGAATTGAATATCGCTGCTGAGCGAAAAAATTTGAATGAGATTTTTCAGAAACAACGCCGTGTGGTGGAAACCGTACAAGCCGATAATATGCTGTATTATTGGATTAGCGATTTTCAAAAAAATCAATTAGCTCCCATTGAAAAAAATGATTCAAAGATTATAGCTATTCCCTTGAAAAATAATACGGCCGAGAATATTTATATCGATTCGGTATGGTTGGATGCGCCTGTTTTTAAGGTAAATCAAGATGTGAAATTGATTTTTAGAACCAAGAGAAACGGGGAAGCTACTGAGAAAATTTTGGTGAATTTTCAGCTGGGCAACCAACTAAAGGGCTCTAAAGAAATTCGTTTTCAAAAGAATGAATCGGTAGATACCTTTAAATTTCAGATTTTGAATAATGGCTGGAATGACATCAAACTCACTTTGGCCGATCCCAATATCACATTTGATAATGATTATTTTTTGTCCTTTTTTGTACAGCCAAAGCCTGTAATTACGATGATTCAGAGCGGACAAGCTTCTAAATTCGTGAAATATGCTTTTGATGTAGACAGACATTTTGACGTAAAGCCACACGACCCTTCACCGATTTCTTTTTCGGAGTTGGAATCATCTAGTCTCTTGGTTTATAATCAATTGGAAGGAATATCGCCTGTGCAGTCCAAACAAATTTTGGAAATGCTGAAATTGAAAAAGAATGTGGCTATTTTCTTGCACTCGCAAATCAATATAGCTTCATACAATGCACTTTTTGAGCAACTGGGCATTGGTGCAATAGAGTCGAAAGAGACGCAATCAATGACTATTCAAAGCATCAATAAGGAAGATAAATTGATGAAAGATATTTTTTCAACGATAGATAATCAAAGCGAATTGCCAAAGACGAGTTTGTATTACAAAATGTCTAATTTTGCCAAAATGCCCCGAGAAGTGTTGCTTAGTTTGCAAAATGGGTATCCATTTTTGATTCAATATGGTAGAGTAGGAGAGGGGAAAATATATTTGTTTGCATCTTCGATTGAAGAACAATATTCCAATTTTGTCAATACTTCTTTGTTTGCGCCTATTTTATTTAAAATTGGAAATGCATCGAATTTATTTATGAATAATTCGTACTACATTGATAGCCGAACCAATATTCAACTGCCCATAAAAGAGTCGAGTGAAGACGCCGTTTTTTATATGCGAGGC
>JBIPPG010000198.1:0-5113 GCA_044368545.1 Chitinophagales bacterium
TTTTAAAAGTTTTTGCGGTTTTCGTTGTTGTTACAATTATCGCAGTCTGGTGGCATCTAGCAGGTGTAATCAAAGCCAATACACCTTTTGAATCCAATCTCCCCTATTATGGCGCGGATACTTTTACGGCCGATCAATATCAAGTAAGAGAGTTTGAAGTTATCGACCAAGATAGTCAAAAATTGACTCGAGAAACCTTTGAAAATAAGATTTGGGTTACCGATTTCTTTTTCACTACTTGTGAGGGAATTTGTCCAATTATGTCTTCTAATTTAAGCAGTATTCAAGATACTTTTGCCAAAGATTCTAAAGTTTTATTGCTTTCGCATACCGTAGATCCCAATTATGACAAGCCATCTGTTTTAAAAAGTTACGCTCAAAGGCATAATGCTATTGACAAAAAATGGTATTTTGCTACTAGTAAAGCCGATTATTTATACGATTTAGCACGTACGTCTTATTTTATTGCTACACCAAAAGATAGCTCACTGGGCGAAGATTTCGTGCATAGCCAATTGATAGCTTTGATTGACCCGCATTTGCATATTCGTGGCTATTATGATGGCACCAATGGCAAGGATATGAAAAAATTGATACGCGATATTCGATTGCTTCAAAAAGAATATCCTCAAACCAAATAAGCGTGGCGGGAATATATCTTCACATCCCTTT
The DNA here is from genome assembly GCA_044368545.1 of Chitinophagales bacterium. Classification (GTDB taxonomy): domain Bacteria; phylum Bacteroidota; class Bacteroidia; order Chitinophagales; family JADJOU01; genus CHPMRC01. The sequence continues at coordinate 673 of JBIPPG010000198.1, forward strand.
TTGCACACAGGCGTGTCATTATTGCAATTTTTATTTTGTCAATACACTTACCCGCAAAGATGAATTAATCACTACAATTGCCAAAGAATTAATCAGTAGAAAAGACGAATTGGAGGATGAAGAAGTAGAGACTATCTATTTTGGTGGAGGAACTCCTTCCCTACTTTCGCAGAGAGATTTAGAATTTTTAATTGGAATTATTCATCATAATTTTTCAGTTAAATCCAATATAGAATTTACATTTGAATCCAATCCCGAAGATTTAAATAAAGAAAAAATTCAACTTTTACATCAGTTAGGAGTCAATCGATTGAGCATAGGCGTGCAATCTTTTGATGATAGCGAACTGAAGGCTATGAATCGTGTGCATAATAGTAAAGAAGCTGTAAGTTGCATAGAGCAATCATTGCATTATATAGATAATATATCTATTGATTTGATGTTTAATTTACCCAATCAAACCTTAAAGGCTTGGGAAAAGAACTTAGAACAAGCCATTTCGCTCAATCCAAAACATATTTCCTGTTATAACTTGACTATTGAAGAAAAAACGAAACTACAACGATTGATAAAACAACAGAAAATAGAAAAACCTTGTGAAGATGAAAGCGTCTTTCAGTTTGAAAAAACAATTGAAATGTTGGGTGCAAATGGATTTGTACAATATGAAATATCAAATTATGCACAAAAAGGCTTTGAATCCCGCCACAATACCAATTATTGGTTTGGGGCTAAATATTTGGGTGTAGGTCCTTCGGCACATAGTTTTGATGGTAAAAATCGCCGATGGAATGTGAGTAATTTGAATCAATACCTCAAAAACTGTCCTTCTCTTCCCTATTCCGAAATAGAAAATTTATCCATTGAAAATCAATATAATGAGTTTGTTTTGACTCGTTTGCGAACCAAATGGGGCATTCCAATAGAAGAAATTGAAACTAGATTTGGTGCTTTTTATGCCAAATACTTAGCCGCTCAAATTCAAAACCTTGAAGACGAAAAGCTTATTTTTATTGATAATAAACATATTATGCTTACACCCAATGGCAAGCTATATGCAGATAATATTAGCAGTCAAATGATGTCTGTGCAATAATTTAATCAACTTCCAAAATTAAATAATGTAATTTTACATCCATTATATATAAATAAATGCCGAAAAAAAAAGAAAATACAGAATCTAAAATTCTGAAACTATTTGCCGGAAACACGGAAAAAACGTTCTCATTTGAAACTTTACTACATTTTTTACCTAAAAAAACTAGGAAAGAAAAGTTATTTCACGCCTTAGATATTCTAAAAAGACAAGGAAAAATAAGAGAACCCGAGCGTTTTCAGTTTCAACTATTGGAGCAGAGCGAGTGGAAAGTAAAAGAAATAGAAGAAATAACAGAAAATGCCCCAGAAGTGAAGAAAAAGAAAGAAATTAAAAAAGAAGATTTAAAACCCAAATCCAAATTTATTCCCCAATCCAATGCCAAATATCATTATGAAGCCAAGATAGATATATCTAGCAATGGCGCAGTTTTTGCGATAGTAGAAGGAATGGATAAAGATGCTATTTTTAGACAAAAAGACGGGCTCAAAGTCTTCAACGGCGATAGAGCTATAGTAGAAATATTACCTGTAAAAGAAGGTAAAAGACCCGAAGCCAACTTGATAAGAGTTGTAGAACGCAATGTAGAAAGTATCATTGGCAAAGTACATCAAACTGAGCGCGATACCTTTGTAGATCCACTTTCAAGAAAAGTAAAAAATCATTTTTATATCAATTACAAACATACAAAAGGTGCTAAAAATGGCGATTTTGTGGTGGTGGAATTTCTAGAATGGAACGAAGGTGAAAAAAATCCACGAGGAAAAGTCGTAGAAATTCTAAACAATATTTCCAAAAATAATATTGAAATGAAATCCATTTTGCTTGAAAAAGGATTTCAACAAGAATTTGATGAAGCGGTTTTGGAGGAATTGAAAGCAGTAAATCCAAAAATTGAAAAAAGTGAACTATCGTATCGCGAAGATTTTCGCAAGACATTGACTTTTACAATAGACCCAGTGGATGCCAAAGATTTTGACGATGCTATTTCCTACAAAAAAATAGATGAGAATCATTATGAGCTTGGAGTTCATATTGCCGATGTGAGCCATTATGTCAAACCAAATACTTTGATTGATGATGAAGCATACAAACGAGCAACTTCGGTGTATTTGCCCGATAGAGTTGCGCCAATGTTGCCCGAGATGTTATCCAATAATCTATGTTCGCTCAATCCAAATGTTGAACGCTATGCATTTGCAGTTATTTTTGATGTGGATGCTAAAGGGAAAATTTTGAATGAAAGAATCTGCAAAACGATTATCAAATCCGACAGACGATATACTTATGAAGAAGCGCAAGATATTATAGAAACCCAAAAAGGCGATTTTGCGGAAGAAATATTATTTTTAGACAAAATTTCTAAAATCTGGCGAGTTGAACGATACAAAAAAGGCGCTATAAGCTTCGTAAGTCCCGAAGTACGATTTAGGTTAGATGAAGATGGTGTGCCTATTGAAGTTTATGAAAAAGTTCAAAAAGACAGTAACTTGCTTATTGAAGATTTTATGCTCAAAGCCAATGTAAGTGTGGCTAAATTTTTGAGCGATAAGGTAAAAGATAAGAAAATTCGTGCATCGGTATATCGAAATCACGATTTGCCTAGTATGGAACGTTTGGAACAGTTTCGAGAAACAGCTTTCCGTCTAGGACAGCACAAAATACAAGCCTTGGAAGATGCCAATAAAGCGTCTACAATTCTCAATAATTTTCTAGAGGAAATTAAAAACAGTCCCGAAGCGGCAATTCTCAATCAATTGGCTATTCGTAGTATGGCAAAAGCCTATTATGGAACCGAAAATATAGGGCATTATGGATTGGCGTATGATTTTTATACCCATTTCACCTCTCCTATTCGCCGTTACCCCGATTTATTGGTTCATAGATTGCTCGAAAGTGTATTGTATGGTTCCAAAACAGACTATCCAAGAGATTTGTTGGAAATGAAATGCCAACATTGCAGTCAGCAAGAAAAATTTGCTACCGAATGCGAGCGCGAAGGTATCAAATACAAGCAAGTGGAGTATTTGTCTACCAAAATTGGTGAGGAATTTACAGGCATTATCAGCGGGGCAATACAAGCTGGATTTTGGGTGGAATTGAGCGATAATAAGTGCGAAGGATTTGTAGAAATACAAAAAAACTTTAGAGAACCATTTGAGTTCGACGCCCAAAAAATTGGATTGGTATCTCGAAATGGTAAAGACAGCTTTTTCTATGGCGACGAAGTGCGTATTATTGTACAAAAAGTAAATCTCGAAGAGAAAAAAATCTGGTTTAAGTTGACGGAATAAATATAAATATATTTAAACAGCAAAAAAGCCCACTTTTTAATTAAAGTGGGCTTTTTTTGTTATTTCTTTTTTGGATCTTTTGTTTCAATAAATGTAATGATACTGCCTTTTTTGGAAGCCTGATATTCGCTTAAAGGTTTTGATTTTGATTTATCGGCAGGCGCTTTCTTTTTGTTTTTAGTAATTTTATCTTTACTCATAAAATGGATTTATAAATGAAAAACATTTCTCATTTTGGGTAAAGGTAGTCTATTAAATTGACAAGTAGTAATAATTCCGTTTATACAATCAATTTAGTCCAATCTTCGCTGCTCTTGATTGTACTATTTGCTTGTTATAACGGCATTTACCACTCTAAACTTATAAAATAGTTTGGACTATTTTATAAGTAAGATTGGTATAATAAAAAAAGCGAGGCTTTATAAACCTCGCTTTTGATAAAATGATTACATATCTTTTTTATGTTCTTTTCGTTCTTTTTTCTCAGCTTTACGCATTTGCTTGAATTTCTCCATTTGCTCTGGTGTTAATACTTTTTCCATTTCGGCACGCATAGCCTCTCTTTGGACTTTATTTTCTTCTTTCATCTTCTTTTTCATCTCTTGTCTTTTTGACTTATTTGCCTCACGATTTTTCTCCATCAAGGCTTTCATTTTCGCTTCTTGCTCTGGCGTCAATTTCAATTCCGACTTCATTTTTTCAAATCGTTTTTCTTGCATTTCTTTTGAAGGAGGTGGTGGCATATCCAACGCTTCTCTTTTTGGCGGAACAGGTGCTTTTATATCTTGTTGTGCTACCATTTGTGTTCCCAAAGCCATCATCAGGCCCATCATTAACATTACTTTTTTCATACTTGATAATTTTTAAATAATTAAACTTTATTATTTGATGTATTTTTGCATTTTAGGTTTAATTTTAAGGTATATTTTTACATTTTTTTTGAATTCCGTGTAACGATTTCCCCAATTTTAGCTCTTATTGTTTTAATATATTAGATTTTATGAATTATTTATTTTTATTGATATTTATTTGCATTTCGCCCGTTTTTTCT
>JBIPPG010000199.1:0-5100 GCA_044368545.1 Chitinophagales bacterium
ATAGAAAATAGATTGCAGACATTTGACAATTTTCGTTATAATAATATATTCGTTTCCATACGACTAAAAAAACTGTATTTTTATAAAGAGACATCCATTTAGATTTTTTAAAATTATATTAAAATCCAAAAAAAAGTCCAAAGATTTCTCTTTGGACTTTTGATATTAGCTTTCGAAACTTCTTACAACTTTTTCTCTGTAAGCCGCTTTGGTAATTCTATTTCTTTCTCTAACAGATTTTTTAGTGAAAGCCGTACGGCTTCTCAACTCTTTAACAACGCCTGTTTGATCAAATTTTTTCTTATATTTTTTTAGAGCCTTTTCTATAGAATCAGAATCTCTTGTATCAATAATTAACATAAAAACATATACCTCCTTTTTTTAGCGACTGCAAATATAAGGATATTTTTATTTTTCGTTCAATATTTCTCTAGAAATCACCAATTTCTGAATTTCTGACGTTCCTTCTCCAATCGTACATAATTTGGCATCTCTATAATGCTTTTCTACAGGGAATTCTTTTATGTATCCATATCCTCCAAAAATTTGTACAGCTTCATTGGCAACTTTGCAAGCAATTTCACTTGCGTAGTATTTAGCGATAGCCGATTCTTTGGTTACTTTTTTGCCATTATTTTTCAAATAAGCTGATTGATAGATAAGCAATTCTGCGGCTTCTATTTGTGTAGCCATATCTGCCAATTTGAATGCGATAGCTTGCTTATCGGCAATAGGACGACCAAACTGCTCACGCTCTTTGCTATATTTTACAGCTGCTTCAAAAGCACCTTTTGCAATACCCAAACTCAACGCTGCAATAGAAATTCTACCACCATCCAATATTTTCATTGCTTGGATAAATCCATCGCCTTCTTTTCCCAAAACCGCATCTTCACTCACTCTACAGTTTTCAAAGATAACTTCAGCTGTTTCGGATGCACGCATCCCTAATTTATCTTCTTTTTTGCCCGCTTTCAGACCTGGATTTCCTCTTTCTACGATAAACGTAGTCATTCCTCTACTATCTAATAAATCTCCAGTACGAGCTATTACTACTACTACATCACCTGTTTTTCCGTGTGTAATGAATGTTTTTTGGCCATTGATAACCCATTCGTTTCCTTCTTTTTTGGCTGTACACATCATACGCATTGCATCAGAACCTGTATTAGGCTCAGTCAAAGCCCAAGCTCCAATAAATTCGCCACTTGCTAATTTTGCCAATTCTTCAATAGCAATAATATACTCGTCATAAGACATCCCTGCGCCTCCATATTCCTCTGGAATTAACATTCCCATCAGCCCCATTTCGCCTAATTTCTCAAAAATATGTCTTGGAAATTCTTGACTTTCGTCCCAGATTCTATAATGTGGCAACACTTCTTTTTTTGCAAATTCTCTAACAGAGTCTCTGATCATAGTTTGTTGCTCGGTATAACTAAAGTTCATATCGTTTAAATTTTTTTGGTTTGCAAATATACTGATAATGGAAAAAAAATGTTAATATATCTTTTTTATTAAAGTAGATTATTAGATGTTAGATTTGAGATATGGGTGATTTATGATTAATGATTTGAAAAAAATATATTGTATGCGATCACGGATATTTTTTTAGGTTATAAAATAATCAAAAATAATCCAAATGACGAAAAATATCGTATAAATAGATTAACAAAGGTGAGTTATCAAATTTGATGTACTTTTGCGCTCTTAATTTTAGAAAGATTCTTCTAAATACAACGTAAATATACCTTATCAGATGAATTATATTAGTATTGAAAATTTGACTTTGCATTATGGCGATAAAACCATCTTTGAAGATGTAAATCTCTTTATAAATAAAGGAGATAAAATCGCTTTGGTGGCAAAAAATGGAAGTGGAAAAACAACCCTGCTCAAAATGCTTTTTGGAGAGGAATTGCCCAATGCCGATGCCAAATTTTTTATACACAAGGATGTAAAAATGGGCTATTTGCCTCAAGACCCAAAATTGGACTTGAACAAAACGATTAAAGAAGTTATTTTTAATTCAAAATCCCAACTTTTTGAAATTATAGAACAATATCAAAAAGCAATTATAAATCCTGAAGACTATGATTTTGAGTTTCTTATGCAAGAAATGGAGCGTTTGCAAGCTTGGGACATAGAAAGCAAAGTTTCACAGATTCTTGGAAAATTGGAGATTTATGATTTGACTCAAAAAATCAGTACCCTTTCGGGTGGACAAAAAAAACGTGTGGCGCTCACCCAGCTTTTGATTGAAGAACCCGAGCTAATCCTTATGGATGAGCCTACCAATCACTTGGATCCCGATATGATTGAATGGCTAGAAAACTATCTAAAAAGAAGTGAATTGACGTTGTTTATCATTACCCACGATCGCTACTTTTTGGATACGGTATGTAATCAAATTGTAGAACTGGATAATGGCTTTATGCAAAAATTTCAAGGAAATTATGCGTATTATCTTGAAAAGAAAAATCAACAAATAGAAGTAGAAAAAGCGCATAACGAAAAAGCAAAAAATATCTACAGACGAGAATTAGAGTGGATGCGCCGCCAGCCAAAAGCTAGGACTACTAAGTCAAAATCAAGAATCGATCGATTTGATAATGTAGAAGCCGACGCTAAAAAACGATTTGATGAAGAAAAAGTAAAGTTGGAAACGGTTGAAAATAGACTTGGAAATAAAATTTTGGAGTTTAGAAATGCGAGCAAAGCCTTTAAAAATCGAGTAATTTTGGATAAATTTGAATATAAATTTAGACGATTTGAAAAAGTAGGTATTGTCGGGAAAAATGGTGTGGGCAAAACAACTTTTCTGAAATTGATTTTAGGCGAAGAAGCCTTGGATAGTGGCGATATCGTATTGGGCGATACTGTAAAAGTAGGATACTACAAACAAGAAAATGTATCCTTCCCCGAAGACAAACGATTGATAGAAGTAGTGAAAGATGTGGCGGATTTTATTCCATTGAAAGGAGGGAAAAATTATACCGCTTCGCAAATGCTGGAGCGATTTATGTTTCCAAGTCATATGCACTATAATTTGGTGAAAAAACTCAGCGGTGGCGAACGAAGAAGACTTTCTTTGATTTTGATTTTGATGCAAAATCCCAATTTTCTTATTTTGGATGAGCCTACCAATGATTTAGATATTGTTACGCTCAATGTGCTTCAAGAGTTTATCGAAGAATTTGATGGTTGTGTTATATTAATTACGCACGATCGATATTTTATGGATAATTGTGTGGAGCATTTATTTGTATTTGAAGGAAATGGAAAAATCAAAGATTTTAATGGTACGTATACCGAGTATCGTCTTAACTATGCCCATTTACCTCAAAAGACAGAAGAAAAGCCAAAGACGGAGCCAGCACCTGCAACAGAAACTCCAATAGCAAAAACAACAGACAGTCAAGTTTCTAAACGAAAGTTGAGCTATAATGAGCAACGTGAACTCACTACCATAGAAAAAGAATTACCTCAATTAGAAGCTGAAAAAGAAAAATTATCGATGCAATTAACTGGAAATTTATCTTTTGATGAAATTCAAAAAATATCAGATGATTTAAAGAAAGTAGTCGAAAAAATAGACCATCATACGGAAAGATGGTTGGAATTGTCGGAGTAGAATTTTGTAATATTAAATAATTAATTTATAGAACTTTTTCCGAAAATAAAACGTATTTTTGTCAAATAAATTAAAGATTTGAAATCATTAAAAATAGGAATTGTATGCTATCCCACTTATGGTGGTAGTGGTGTGGTAGCTACAGAGTTGGGGATTGGTTTGGCAAAAAAAGGACACAAGGTTCATTTTATTACCTACAAACAACCCTTTCGACTGGATAATTTTCACCCCAATGTGTCGTATCACGAGGTGAGTTTTGAGAATTATGCTTTGTTTGAAAATCCTCCTTATGAAACGGCTCTTTCCTCTAGAATTGTAGATGTAGTCAAGCACGAAAAAATAGATATTCTTCACGTACATTATGCTATTCCTCACGCATCCGCAGCTTATATGGCACAGCAGATATTAAAAGCCGATGGAATCTTTATTCCTTTTATTACTACCTTACACGGCACCGATATTACACTTGTGGGCAAAGATCATTCTTTTTTGCCTGTTGTTAATTTTTCTATCAATAATTCCAATGGGATTTCGGCCGTTTCCGAATCTTTAAAAGCAGATACACTTTCCAATTTTCAAATTCAAAAAGAAATCAAAGTTATCCCGAATTTCATTGATTTTCAACGATTTTCAAAAAAAGAACGCAATCATTTTAGAAAATTAGTAGCCAATGACGATGAAAAGATACTGATTCATATTTCCAATTTCCGTAAAGTCAAACGTGTGGAAGATGTAGCGCGTATGTTTGAATTGGTTTTGAAGAAAATTCCTGCAAAACTTCTTATGGTAGGCGATGGCCCCGAAAGGCACAAAGCGGAGGAATTGACGCGTTCATTGGGCGTATGTGCACACGTTAAATTCATTGGGAAACAAGAAGCGGTAGAAGATTTGCTTTCTATCTCCGATTTGTTCGTTTTGCCTAGTCAAACAGAAAGTTTTGGATTGGCGGCGTTGGAAGCTATGGCGTGTGAAGTACCAGTGATTTCTTCTAATTCGGGGGGTATTCCTGAAATTAATATTCAAGGAAAAACAGGATTTTTAAGTCCTGTAGGCGATTATGAAGATATGGCTAAAAATGCTATTTATATTCTTGAAAATGAAGAGCGTATGCTTGAATTCAAGAAAAATGCTTTTAAAAAAGCGCAAGAATTTCATATAGACAAAATATTGCCTATGTATGAAAATTTTTATTACGAAATGACAGCTATTACAAATTAATAATTTTAGAAATTTTATATGAAAAAAATACTAGTAACGGGAGGTACAGGCTACATAGGTTCACATACAGCTATTGATTTGATTTCAAATGGCTATGAAGTTATTATCTTAGATAATTTGAGCCGTTCCGAAGCTACTTCTATTGATAGAATTGAAGCTATAACGGGGGTACGTCCTAAGTTTTATGAAATTGATTTATGTGATAAAAAAGAGACTATTGCTTTTTTTGAAAAAGAAAAAAATATTGA
>JBIPPG010000200.1:0-5099 GCA_044368545.1 Chitinophagales bacterium
TTCAGCCCACTTAAATATACAGCATAGTCTTTATCATAGCTATAAACGATAGCGGCTCCGTTGGAATTTCGTCCATCTAGCGGTATCGTATATGTGCTGTCATCTTCGTAGAATTGTGTAAAAATACTATCTTCTGCCTTTAAAAAATTAGAGTTTTTTTTCATATTTTTTCACGCAAATAGTATCGAGTTCAGAAATAGAAAAGTTAACTAATTTTACACTTGTTAGCTCTTCGGGACAATCTTTCATATGACAGCAAGAATGGTAAAACAATCCTAATATGAAGATAAAGAAGTAGTTGATTTTTTTCATAAAATTGGATTATTGCAATTAAGATATTTTCAATCACAAAATTAAATGATTTTTATGAAAATGAGAATTTTTTTCGCAAAAAGGTTACATGTGTAACTTTATGAAAACAATAAGGTTATCTAACATATTCTAAAATAATAGTTGCAGCTTCTTTAGACGCATTTTTTTTGCCCAATTTTTCACGTAAATGTTCATATTCATTCAACATATTTGTTCTATAAGAAGCTTCAAGGCATTTGTCTATTTCTATTTTGAGCTGATTGGGTTTGAGTTGACTTTGAATGAGTTCTTTTACTATTTCACGCTCCATAATAAGATTTACCAATGAAATATAAGGAACTTTGATGATTCGTTTTCCTATTTCATAATTGAGTCTACTACTTTTGTAGCACACTATTTGAGGTGTTTTCAGAAGTGCAGTTTCCAATGTAGCCGTTCCAGAAGATACCAAAGCTAATTTTGCACCTTCTATGGCTTTAGAAGCATTGTTCCATACTATTTCGCAAGGAGTATTGCCTATAATTGATTTATAAAAATCCGCCCCTAAATGGCTCATTCCCGCTATCTGAAAAGTATAATTGGGGTAATGGGCTTGCATTTGGAGCATTATGGGCAATATCGCAGAGACTTCCTGTTTTCTACTGCCGGGCAATAATGCGATTTTATTTTCTATAGGAGTATGATGGGTATCAATTTCTTGTAGCAAGGGATGTCCTACAAAGGTAGTTTTTATCCCAAATTTTTTGAAAAATAGTTCTTCAAAAGGTAGAATGACTAGTAGTTCGTCGGTGTATTTTTTTATATCTTTAACACGGCCTTCTTTCCACGCCCAAGCTTGTGGTGCAATGTAATAAATTACGTTGAAATTATTTTTTTTCAACCATTTGGCAAGTCTTAAATTGAAGCCCGGATAATCGATTAGAACTACTACCTCAGGTTTTTTTGCTATAATATCGGCTTTTATTTCTTTGAAATTTCTTAAAATAGTGAAAATATTTTTGGCTACTTCTACAAACCCCATAAAAGCCAATTCTTTATAATGTTTTTGTAGCATAGCACCTGCTTGTTGCATGCGTTCGCCTCCCCAGCAATAAATGTCGAGTTGGGGTTGTATTCGTTTAATTTCTTTTACCAAATTACCCCCGTGAACGTCGCCAGAAGATTCGCCCGAAATTATATAAATGTTCTTTTTCATGCTCTACAAAATTAAGTGAGTTTTTAGTTTTTGAGGATTATTTTTTAAATTTTTAGTTTCTTTGTGCCTACATATCGCAATAAAACAAGCCATCTATGTCTATAAAAAACTGGAATGAAGAGGATCGTCCTAGGGAAAAATTTCTAGAAAAAGGGAAAAATGCCATGACAAATGCAGAGCTTTTGGCTATTATAATGAGTTCGGGCAATGCCGAAGAAAATGCAGTGGAACTAGCACGGCGAATATTAAAAGATGCCGATAATTCTATTGATGTTTTGGGGAAATATTCACTCAAAGAATTGATGCAATATAAAGGAATAGGAGAGGCCAAAGCCATTTCTATAGCTGCCGCCTTGGAACTAGGACTCAGAAGAATGTCGGAACCCAATGAGAAAATAGAATTGATCAATTCGAGCCAAAAGGCATTTGAATATATGCAGCGCTATTTTATGGGATTGCAGGTAGAGAATTTTGTGGTTTTGTATTTGAATAGAGCTATGAAACCTATTAGGTTAGAGAAAATTTCGGAAGGAGGGCTAAGCGCCACTGTAGTGGATATTAGACTCATTGGTAAGATGGCTTTGATGAATTTGGCTTCTGCTGTTATTCTTGCTCACAATCATCCGTCGGGGAATTTATTGCCTAGCGAATCCGATATGTTATTGACCGATAAAATAAAAAAGGGATTGCAATTGATTGATGTTCAAGTATCTGACCATTTAATTATTGGGAATAATGAATTTTATAGTTTTTCGGATCAGGGAAAGTTATAAAAATTAAAAAAAATAAAAATAATGAATTTGATAAATTTTTAATTAATTTTGTCTTTTGGTGTGATTTTTGATAAAAATCAAAGTTTAAAAACTATATTTTAGATGAGATATATTATTACTTTAGTCTTATTAATTACTCATTTATCAATTTTTTCACAAAATTGTAGTTTGGTTCGTTTTCAAGTTCGTCCCGACTCCAATGCTGTAGACAAAGTGGATACTACGGTATGTAGAGGTTCTTGCTTGGACTTGTATGCCAGTGTGCCTTCTCTCAAAGCTACTACTAGCTATGGGGTTACAACAATACCTTTTGTGGCTTCATTACCTTGTGAAACGGGGGGTGTAGCCTCTTCTTGGGGAGCAACAGCAGATGATTATGCCTCACCTGTTTTCCCTATTGGCTTTAATTTTTGTTTTTATGGTGTCACGTATTCTAATTTTGTGATTTCACCCAATGGGTTTATGACATTCACTAGTAGTTTTGCAGACGAATACTCGTCTTATGATGCCGTTACACTACCTTTAAATAATACAATCCAAAGACCCCCTAATAGTATTTATGGCGCTTGGATGGATATAGATGTGTCACAATCATTCAGTACGGGTACTATTACTTATGAGACGGTAGGTGCCGCTCCTTTTAGAGCATTGATTGTGAAATGGAATAATTGTTCCTATTTTGGTCAAGTTTGTGCTAGTGCAAAACTCAATATGAAAATTGTTTTGTATGAGACTTCTAATATTATTGATGTATATATCGGTTCAAAACCAACTCCAAATCCTACGTGTCCTAACTATGTAAAAATAGCTACACAAGGAATTCAAGGAAATAATACGACTCAGTTTGCTGTCACTCCAGGAAGAAATGCTACTATATGGCCTGTGTCAAATGATGCTGTTCGTTTTTCTCCATCTGGAGTTAATTACCCATATACCGTTACGTGGTTCAAAAAAAATGTAAATTTAGGTACTGGAAATAAATTAGCAATTTGTCCTAATGATGATTCTGCTTTTTATAGTGCTACTGCCGTTATCAATAGTCCCTGTCCCGTAGCACTTATCAATGTGTCCGATTCTGTAAAGGTTCGTACTAGGCCCAGCACTTTTAATGTAGTCAATAAATTTGATACACTCAATTGCCTCAATTCAAAAACATTGGATGCTATGGCTGCTGTAAGTTATAATTGGTTGAATGTAAATAATAAAACTAGATTTAGAACTATTACAGATTCTGGAAAATATTCAGTTGTCAAAATTGTAGATACTATCAATTGTCTTAATGATACAATGAACTTTTTTGTAGCCAAAAGAGCACCTATCAAGATTGATTCTACTATCTTTTCTGGATGTTTTAATTCTTCCTTAACAGGTAAGGTAAATATTAAAACCAAAAATGGGGTTTCTCCAATTTTATATGGAAAATCATTGAGTTCTTTATCTTCAAACTCACTGTTAGATTTGATTCCATTTGGAACCTCAAAAGTCTATGTAAAAGATACTGCCTTCTGTGTGGATTCCATTTCATTTACTAGGGATTCAATCATTGTTTCAAACAGAAAATATTCTTTGAATTGTTTTAATGATGCTACAGGAAGATTAAAGCTATTGGCAACAGGAGGAACACAACCCTACCAATTTAAATTAAGCACTACGAGTTTTTCTACAATAGATAGTTTTACAGGATTAAGTGCAAGTACAATTAATGCTACGGTAAGAGACAATATTGGATGTGAAGTTCAAAGTGCTATAAATATTACACAGCCTACAAAAATGACAGCATCTTTTGTTGTAGATAGTGTGAGTTGTTTTAATGGTTCTAATGGAAAAATAACGATTACTGGAAGTGGCGGTACACCCAATTATCGATTTTCATTAAATAATGCTACTGCTGTATCGAGCAATATTTTTTCAGGTTTGACAGCCAATACGTATAATGTAAAATTGAGAGATACCAATAATTGCTTGGTCGATACCAATTTGGTGGTGTCCCAGTTCACACAATTAAATTTAGCTTCTGTTGTGGATTCCATTACGTGCTTCAATGCAGCAAATGGAAAAGTAACCTTGACAGCAAGTGGAGGCAAAGGACTTTATACTTTCTCCAAAGATAATATTACATATACTGCTTCAAATATTTTCTCAAATTTGGGAATAGGAACTCATAATCTTTTTGTAAAAGATGCCAATAATTGTATCGCTACAAGACAAGTTGTATTATCACAGCCTACAAAGCTCAATGTAAGTGCATCAATCATTAGAAATGTATCTTGTTTTGGACAAAGTACAGGCGCAGCAAAAGTAGTGGCTTCGCAGGCTAAATCACCCTATACTTATTTATGGACAAATGGTTCTACCTTGGATAGTGCCGTGGGAATGAATTTTGGAAGTAAGAAAGTAGTAGTAACGGATGCTAAAGGTTGTAAAGATTCGGCTACAGTAACTATTACACAGCCCGATTCATTATTTTTCAATTCTGTATCTACATTGACCAAATGTTTTGGCGATAGTACAGGAAAGATTAAATTGACAGGAGTTGGAGGTTTAACGCCCTATACATATAGTAGAAATGCAACAACCTTTAGTAGCTCGGATAGTTTTGTAAATATTCCTGCAAATAATTATGCTATTTCTATAAAAGATGCCAATAATTGTGTGTTTACAAAAAATGTAACAGTTGCACAGCCTACAAAACTTTCGGCTACTTACTTGGTAGATAGCGTGAGCTGTTTTAATGGTTCAAATGGAAAAATAACGATTACTGGAAGTGGCGGTACACCCAATTATCGATTTTCATTGAATAATGCTACTGCTGTATCGAG
>JBIPPG010000201.1:0-5086 GCA_044368545.1 Chitinophagales bacterium
TAACATATTTATATTTAATAAAATTATTATTATTTATCGCTTTGAAGAAAACACTATCTTTTATCTTTTCATAAATAGTTTCAAAAAAAACGGGCACGGTATCTATTTTATACTTATTTATATCAAAACTATCAAATTTAACTTTTTTAGATAATATAATTCTATTAAAGCCTAAATCCAAAACATTAGATTCTCTTCTTTTGACTATTGTGTCAGTTTTACAATTAGACAGAAATTCAATTAATTTTTTATCTTGAGACAAAACTTGATTAAAAATTAATGAAGACAAAATTAATACACGTTTAAGCATATTTAAATAAATTTAATTTAAGCTACCTACTATCGTTTTAACCCAAATATGACTAACATAAAAAATCCATCATTTTTAATTGTTTTCATACTTTATTTTGAAATTGTATTACCACAAAAATACATTATATATATTTTAAAAATAAAATTATTCTTTAATTAGAATTCTAAAATCGAATTGGGACTCAACTCAAATAATATTATCTAACTATATCAATAAATTAAGAAATAACCTTATGCTTCTCATTCTTCAGCACATTATCCAGCGTCCATTCTTCTTTTTTTAGAAATGGGGCTTGTCTTTCGTGGCATTCAATAGTACAAACTTGACAGCAATAGGTTTCGCAAGGATCGGGATGAATAAATATTTCGACTTCTTTATTGAAATGCGTATTAATGAGGCTGTGTACTTCTTTCATTTCGTCATGAACTTGTCTGTTATTAAAATACCAAGGCAACGTCATATGCGCATCCAAGTGAAAATTGCTTCCATATTTGATAATTCGTAGATTATGAATATCTATCCAATTAACTTTTCTGTTTTTCCCCAAATACTGAACTACTTCCTCCAAAATATTCGTATCCGCTTTGTCCAAAATCCCTTCAATGGAGTCTTTTATAACTTTGTAGCCACTATAAATGAGCACTAAACTCACTACAATTGCAATAACATTGTCCATCCAATTCCAATGAAATAAATAGACAAATAATAAACCCAAAATAATGCCTAAAGAAGTGTACCCATCGCTTTTGAGATGCATGGCACTGGCTTTTAGAGCTGGAGAATTGGATTTTACACCCTTTTTTTGAGACCAGATTCCCAGTCCATAATTAATCAATCCTAAAGCCAAAATTATAATTAAATCCAATTGATCTATATCCAACTGATGCGGTATAAAATAGCTTTTAATCACTTTTAAAATACTATATACTCCCACCCCAAACAACATACTTCCTTCAAATCCCGCTGCCAAAAACTCCACTTTTCCATGTCCATAAGGATGCAAAATATCCGCTGGTTTGGATGCTAAATACAAACTAAACAACGTAAAAAGCCCCGCAATAATATTCACCAAACTCTCTAACGCATCGGCAAGTATCGCATTGGACATCGAATGAAAATACACATAAAATTTCAAGAGCGATACCGCTACTCCAAATATTAAAATAAAAAACTGAAATCGTGTATTATTCACTTAAAACCAATTGTATTAACATAATATTTTTTATTACACAAAGGTTAAAACATTTCATTTGCGTAGCCAATATAATTAAAAGGCGTTATAAGCTTCAACTCTGCTTTGATTGTCTCATTTACAGGCAATTCTTCAATAAAATTCTCAAAATCTTCGGGAGAAGGTTTATGATTTTTGCGTGTAAATTCTTTCAATAACTCATACGGCTTCTCTACCCCTTCTCTTCTCAATACATTTTGAATGCCTTCTGCTATCACCAACCAATTATTGTAAATATCCGCCGTAATTTTCTCTTCATTAATCAGCAATTTGTCCATACCTTTTTCCAAAGAATTAAGCGCAATCATTCCGTGTGCAAAAGGTACACCAATATTTCTCAAAACAGTACTATCTGTAAGGTCACGCTGTAGACGAGAAATAGGCAATTTACTACTCAAAAACTCCAAAATAGCATTGGAATACATCAAATTTCCCTCTGCATTTTCAAAATCAATAGGATTGACTTTGTGAGGCATAGCGCTACTTCCCACTTCATTTTCCTTAATTTTTTGTTTGAAAAAATCAAATGAAATATAACTCCACACATCTCTTGCCAAATCAATTAATATATTTTGTATACGCTTGGAACTATCCATAATGGCAGCCATACCGTCATAATGCTCTATTTGTGTGGTAACTTGTTGTCTTTCAAGCCCCAATGAAGCCACAAATCGATTGGCGAACGCTACCCAATTCATACTTGAAAACGTAACTTTGTGTGCATTCAAATTGCCTGTAGCACCGCCAAATTTAGCATAATGAATTGCCTCTTTTAAATTTTTGATTTGCAAATCCAATCTATGATAAAACACATAAAACTCCTTACCCAATGTCGTAGGCGTAGCTGGCTGGCCGTGCGTTTTGGCTATCAAAGGCACTTGTTTCCATTCTTGACTTCGTAGTTCTAATTTACTCATAAGATTTTCTATCTTTGGGATAAATTCCTGCTCCAGAAAACGCTTAAACATCAACGGAAATGACGTGTTATTGATATCCTGCGACGTCAATCCAAAATGTATATATTCAAAATTGAACTGCAACTGCATCGCATTACATTGTTCTTTGATGAAATATTCTACGGCTTTTACATCGTGGTTTGTAATTTTTTCTATAGCTTTTACTTTTTCGGCATCCGCTACTTGAAAATTTTTATAAATTGTACGCAATTTGGCTATCTCTTCGGCATTAAAAGGTGAAAAACCATTGATATTCATAGCATTGAGTGCTATCAAATATTCAATTTCAATTTCTATACGAGTTTGAATTAAAGCAAATTCGGAAAAATAATTCGATAAAGATTCAGTTTGTGAGGCATAGCGGCCATCAATTGGTGAAATACACTGTAAAGCACTCATTTTTTTATATTTTATTGTTGTCTAATCGTTGTTTTAATCGTTTGAACGTGTTGTAGATATACGTCGTATCGTCATAAATTCTCGAAATCATAATACTGCCTTCAATCTCCGCCACACTGCGCTCGGCGAGTTCTTCGGCAATTTTTTCATCATATTTTTCGCTATACAATTTTTTTATTGCCTTGAAAAAATCATTAAAAAATGCTCGAAGCAATGGATTGAATTCTTCTACTACCATAGCACTTTCTACGCCCATATTTCCATACATTTTCCCCGTATTTTTATTGACAAAAACCTTTTCGGTAGCCTTAAACATCCGTTCCATTTTTTCGGCAGGACTCAAATCTTCCAAATACGCAATACTAAAAATCTCTTGATTGAAAAAAGTATGTATCGTTTCAATAACTTTGATCATCAAAGCCTCTTTGCTATTAAAATGGTGATACAAGCTCCCTTTGAGCAAGCCACAAGACTCCGCTATATCAGCCATAGAGATATTGTGATATGTTTTTTGTCGAAATAATTTGATTGATTGCGCTATTATAAAATTTGCATCTACTTTCTGCTTCGCCACGTTATAATTGAATAAAATTATGTTAAAATGACTGCAAAGATAAAACAAACGTTTGGTTTTTGTGGATTTTTTATTGTTTGGAGCTATTCCCAGCTATACGCTACTATCTCCTACGCAAGCTTCGGAGGATATTCGCTTCTATCTGGGCTAAAGAAGACGCATAAAACTAATATAATTTTAAAAGCAGTAGGTTTCTTTTTGTTTTATTTTGATATGATATTTTGCAAATTAATAATCTTTTTTTATATTTTTACAATTATTAACAAAATTGTATTGTGAAAAGATTTATTTTTGTAATAAGAAAACAAAGCGAAGCACTACATTAATTAATCAATCGTTTTGTTTTCATATTTTTAACTTTAAATTTAAAACCATGAAAAAAACATCAAAATCTTTACTAATTACTTTAGTATATACATTTTTCACAATTCAAATGAATGCACAAGTCTTTTTTGACCCTACAGCAGGTGGAACAACCGTGAGAGGTAATAAAAACCTAGGCGTAAACACCGACGATCCTGATGCACAAATTCACTTAAACAGTGAATGTGGTACAACCTACAAAAATCCTTTTAGAATTACTAAAGCCAATTTATCCAACTCGATCTTTTGTCAAGAAGGAAAATTATTTTTAAAATGGCTTGACCCTGGATTAAGAGGACCTTTTGGTGGTGGTGGCATAAGTAGAGAAAATTTAATGCCTTTAAATAATCTGGGAGAAGCGACTATGATTACAGAATCAGCATTGGATTGCAATCTACTTTATCATTGGGACATAGATGTAAGAGGCTATGAAAATACTTTTGTTATTAGAAATATGTATGAAAATTTATCTTCTACACCATCTGTATTTTCTAATGCTAAAGATGTAATTGAAATTACACCTTCACAAGCATATATTAATGTACCTACTAATATTCCTACACTTACAACCGATGCAATTACTACATCATCTTTAAAGCTAAATGGACCTATCAACGGAGATTTTACGGTAAATGGTAATTTAAGAGTGCAAGATGCTAGTGGACAAAACGTTTTTGCGGTATATCAAAATGGAAATATACGTGCTAGAAAAACAATCGTAGATTTGCTCCCTATTCCCGATTATGTATTCAAAAAAGATTATAAGTTGATGAATCTTAAAGAATTGGAGCTATATATTCAGCAGAACAATCATTTGCCCAATATCAAATCCGAAGCGGAATACACCCAAGCCGGCGAAATAGACCTAGGCGAACTCAATCTAAAACTTTTGGAGAAAGTGGAGGAATTGACGCTATACACGATCAATCAACAAAAGCAAATAGACGAGCTCAAAAAAATGATTCTTGAATTAAAAAAGTAAGATGTTAACTATTCTGAAATTTTAGAACTCTTTTAAAATATATGAGTCAATAATTTTTAGCCTTTTTCATTAATCTAGAAAATATAAAAAAATGAGAAAAATAATTTTAATGTCTGCGAGTATTTTGGTATTATACTATAGCTGTTGTAAAGAGGAAACACCTGAATACAATCCTTCTGCCAACTTCAAAATGTATGAGCCAGGAGTGCCCGCATGGCGGTATTATTGGGAGCGAATAGATAGAGATACCTTTCTTGGAGGGTTTATT
>JBIPPG010000202.1:0-5079 GCA_044368545.1 Chitinophagales bacterium
CATTTGGAAACTATAGACTTAGATGATTTTTTCATTTTGAAATCCTTTATTGATTAAGTTTGTTTAATATTTCTTCAGATTGTCCTTTATAAGGATTGTCATAGCTTTTCAATTTGTTTAAAATCGCTTTAGACTCATTCACTTTTCCCGATTTATAAAGATTTTGAGCTTCATCAAATAACTTTCTCTCTTTATTTTCACCTGTGTTTTGATAATTTGTATTTGTAGAGGGTTGTACGGTTGTAGGTACTGGTTTTGGTGCAGGTTTATTAGGAGTAGTTGAAGTGGGCGTAGTTGCCGTTGATGTTGCAGGAACAGTAGCTGCAGATGAAGCATCAGGAGTTATTTGCTCCATTGGCAATGTAGATGAGTCTATGGTATTTGTGACAGGAGTGGTATCTTCTACCAATTCATTCATAGAATTATCTTCATTTTCCTCGCTATTTTTTGTCATATTGTTATTGACAAAATAAAATATACCAAAAAGAAGGATAGCTACAACCAATACGCCCAAGCCGATAAGAACATATTTTTTTGTATCTACGGGCGTTTCGTATTGATTTACATTGGTGTTTGAAATTCTTGATTCCGATACACCTGTAGCATTTTCAATTTGTTGATGAATGTAATTTAAAGATTGATACGCTAAATGTCTACCTTCCATAGAGTTGATTGCATCGAGCGATTCTCTCAAAAACTCATCGAACTGTGCCCTGTCCAAGAGTTCTTTTTCTCTATCATTAGGCAATTTATGTTGTAAGTATTGCATCCATTCTTTTGTGGATAGCATTGTAAATTTTTTTTCTATATTCAATTGCATGACTTTTAATTAATTTTATTCTCGATGTAGGTTTTCAATAATCGTTTGCCATTTTGAATATTTGTTTTCACTTGATTGAGGCTGTATCCTGTAATGTCTGCCACTTCTTGATACGATTTATTTTGAATATAAAACAAATCGATACAGATTTTTTGACTTTCATTTAAGGTGTCTATCGCCAATCTCAAATTATTAGAATCTAAACTCAATTTAGGTTTGTCGGTATTGATATACATATTGTCCTCCGATTCTTTGGTCAACTCATCTATCAAAATCATTTTTGATTCTTCACCTGTAGCCGTTTTTTTCTTTACTTCTATGTCGCACAAGTCTTTTACTAGCTGATAAAGTAGTTTTGAAAAATTACTGACATCTATACGTTTCAAATCCGATGAAATCTTATTGAAAATAGTAAGCGTAAGGTCTTCCGCTTCTTTTTGATTTTTTAAATTCTTGATAGCTACTCCAAAAATATACGGAGTATATCGCAAAAATAGCTCTCCCAAGTATGTATTATCATGGGAAAATCGGTATTTTTTTATTAATTCCTCGTCTGTGAGTTTACTATTGGTATTCGAATTGAAATAAGCCACTTTATGGTATTTAAGACCGCTAAATTAAAAGTTTTTTGACAAATCAAATAAAAAAATTAGATTTTTGTATCATTTAACAAATTTTGTTTTTCAAATGTATTCAATCCTTAAATTTTTCTTATTTTTTCTTTCGGCCGAACGTGCACATTATTTTGCGATGAATTGTTTATCTTTTCTATCCAATTTAGGTGTTTTGAACTATTTTTTTACTACAAATTACAAGCCTATTTCTCAGTTTGGATTAGATTTTAGAAATCGACTGGGCATGGCAGCGGGATTTGACAAAAATGCGGCTTATCTTCATGTTTTAGAAGATTTGGGTTTTGGATTTGTAGAAATAGGAACCGTAACGCCACGTCCCCAAGATGGAAATCCCAAGCCCCGATTATTTCGCCTCAAAAAAGAAGAAGCATTGCTCAATAGAATGGGCTTCAATAATTTGGGTGCGGATGCAGTGGTGGAAAATTTGAAAAAATATCGCAAAAATCAAATGATTGTTGGCGGAAATATTGGCAAAAACAAAGATACGCCCAATGAAACCGCCTATTTAGATTATGAAATATGTTTTGAGAAATTATTTCCCTATGTAGATTATTTTGTAATTAACGTAAGTTCGCCCAATACACCCAATTTGAGAGAATTACAAGAAAAGGATATGTTGCTAAAAATTATTGAAACAATCGAAAAAAAACAAAATCAATTTGGACTCAAAAAACCCCTTTTGCTCAAAATTGCGCCTGATTTGAATGAAAATCAATTGGATGAGATTGTTTATGTATATCAAAATTCCATTTTGGAAGGACTTATCGTGTCAAATACGACGATAGATAGAGGTATTATCAATGATTATAGCTCTTATGAAGCATTGGGGAATGGTGGGCTGAGTGGAAAACCGCTTGCCGATAAAACCAATTCGATTATTTCTTATTTGAAATCAAAAGATAATGCTATGCCTATTATTGGAGTAGGAGGAATAGATAGTAAGGTAGAAGCTGACAAAAAAATGGCATTAGGATGCGATTTAATTCAAATATATTCGGGCTTTATATACCAAGGCCCTCGCTTGATTGAGGAATTGACGAGGTAGATAGTATACTTAGTCGTTTTTATTAATGTTTTTTTCAAGTAATAGAATTTTTTCTTCCAACAACGCAATTGTTTTATCCTTTTGTGCCAATAGACTTTTTACGATGGCTTTGTCAGCGTATTGAATTTTTTCAGTCATTACTACATCGTTGGAATTTTCTTTGAAATCTATATTTGTTTGATTTACAAAATTTTTCCCAGAAATTTCATTAAAAAAGTCGGCAGGTTCTTTGTCCATAATTTGTAGAATATCAAAAAGATACTTAGTCCATGCTTCGTTAGAGCCACTCTCTAGCCGCTGATATGTAGGCTGTTCTATACCCAGTTTTTCGGCCATCATTTGCTGTGTATAGCCTTTTTGGATTCGGAGTTTTTTAATTCTAATCAAAACTAGTTTTTTCATTTTGATATTAAATGGATTTTGTTAGCTTTCATTGAAATAATAATAATTTTGTAAAGATAATGTTTTTTTTTAAATTATAGATAAAAAGCTAATTGTTTAAGTGATTGCTTTTATACTTATACGGTAGTGTGATATTATAAAATAGAGCTAAAGCAATTGATTTAACTAAGTTAATTTTGCAATTAAATATATTTTTATAGAATAGACGGAAATTAAATCGTTTTTTTATTTTAGATATATTTCTATTTATTTTAATTAATTAAAAAGTATAAGTATGAAAAAACAAATCATCTTATTAGCAAGTATAGCACTGCTTGCTGGGTGCAACAAGGAGAATAGTATATTATCTCCAATGGGTGGGCTCAAATCTTCTGTAGCCGAATCTTCAATAACGGCTGATGACAAAGACCCTACAAATTATATGAAGCTAACGGATTATCTTCCCTCTAGCCAAAAACTAATCTACGAAGAGCGCATCGAATTTCTAAAATATGCCTATAATGAAAGTCCTACCTATAGAGATAGAAATTTGAATGAAGTCATGTTTTTATACGAAGCAGGCATCAATATGGATATGAATCATTTAGCTATTCCCTTGAACAAATTCAAGATAGAGCAAACTTTTGTAGATATAAATATCGAAAATGGAAAGATTCCTGCGGCGAGTATTAAAGAAGGATTTGTAGCTATAAAAGAACATATAAAAGCACAGGGACTCAAAAAAAGATATGTAGGTATGCTAGATATAGAGCCTATTAGAATAGTAGGCAATAAAGTGCGTTTGCGTGCTGGACTATATACAGGAGTGCCAATAGAAGAGAATAAACTCAAGGTAGGAGAAAACTATAATAGACCTTATGGCGATATGACTTTTATAGAATTTCCTTCTCTTTATGGAGATCCAGTCTGTGAAAATATTGAACCCGAAGATAATGCCGCTTTTGATTTATCTGGAAGATTTTATAATAATGGCTCGTATGACATATACGCTTCCAATAATATCAACTACTCTTTTAATGGTACGCAATGGGTGTTTAACACTGATTTTACCCTGAATCTATATGGACAACCGATTTCCGCTACTTTTGATCCTTTGCCAAAATTGCAGCAAATGTATACCTATGTAAATGTTCATAAAGATAATTGGCCTTTAATACCTTCGTATAAAGATTTTTATGGAAATTTAATTCCAGGTCTTATGCCGGGTCAAATTGAAGTGATACATAAAGATCTCACTATTCCTCATAATTTAGATCCAACTCAAATGACAGACAATTCTCATATTAAACCAAATTTAGATATTTTGCATGGTTATACTACTAAATTTAAAGAGGATATGAACTTTTGGCCTTCGTGTAGTCATCGACATTATACCGAACAAGGTCCTACTGGAGGGATATTAGCAAATAAAATATTTTATAGAGATAGAGCATTTTGGGATCGTGGAGGCAAAAGTGGTCATGAAAATTGCATGTCTGGTTGCGAATTTAATGATTATGTAGATTGGTATACTTTGACTATTAGAGCTTTATCTA
This sequence comes from Chitinophagales bacterium, assembly GCA_044368545.1. Classification (GTDB taxonomy): domain Bacteria; phylum Bacteroidota; class Bacteroidia; order Chitinophagales; family JADJOU01; genus CHPMRC01. Next base: position 4,438 of record JBIPPG010000202.1, read on the forward strand.
TACACCAAGGACCATATTTAATTCCAATCATGTCTAGTAATAAAAGTATGGTTGGTGCTGAGGTTCATGCTTGTTATTTTATTATGAATAGAGATTTTAAATCAGATGGAGTAACAAAACAAAGTAATTTTGGTTTAGCCCATTTTTTATTTCCTACTTATGGGGATAAGGTCAATTTTATGAAAGATTAGTTTTTTGTAATAGATACTTTAGGACTTTTTTTGAGTTCTATAGTATTTTTATTATATTTGTTTTCAAATTATAAAAAATCAATATGCGAATTGTATTTACTATTATACTATTAATAATTTTAACGAATACTATTGAAGCCCAAAAAGTATTTAATAAACTTACTGATTTAGACGATGTATTTGTAGATTATTACAAAGGTTATTCGTGTCCTACTTTTAAAGATGGAAGTGTGGTTTTTGGCTATTATGATAAAAATTTTAAATACGACACATCTATTAGTAGATTTGGACCATGGCTGTTAAAGAAATATAATAATGAGGGCAATATTATAGCCAAAATACAAATGCCTTATATAAAAAATTTTGCAGGCGATAAGTATCGATTCGACTATTTTCAAGAATATGAAGATAGATTGTATGGTATTGGTACAAAATCAAGTATTATTAAAAA
>JBIPPG010000203.1:0-5027 GCA_044368545.1 Chitinophagales bacterium
AAAACAAGAAGAAGTAGAAAAAAAGCTAGTGCTGCTCCTGTAGTTAATGCAGTGGAAGAAGCACCAGTTGTAGAAGAAGCGGTTATTGAAGAAACACCTACAGTAGAAGAAGTTGCTACAGAGGTTGTAGAAGAAACTCCGGCTGTAGAAGATACAACTGAAGAGACAAAAGAAGATTAATATTAAATTAATTTCAATATTAAAAGCAACACTAAATAGTGTTGCTTTTTTTTTGCATATCATGCAACCCTTTTAAGTTCTATTTCGTCTACTTATTAAACAAGCTTTTTAAATGATTTTTGAAAAACCAATTTCTGTTTCTGATTTATCCAATCAATTTGGATTACAAATTCTATCAAATAATTTTGGAGAAGTAGTATTTGGTATCAATGAAATTCATAAAGTCTCAAAAGGTGATTTAACGTTTGTAGATACACCAAAATACTATGATAAAGTTTTAAAAAGTGCTGCAAGTTTTATTATTATTAATAAAAAAATAGAACCTGTAGCGGGCAAATGTTTATTGTATTCGGAGAATCCATTTCAGACTTACAATACTATTGCTAAGTTTTATTTCCCTACAAAATTTTCAAATAATGTCATTGCTGTAAATACGATTATTCCAGATTCAACAAAAATATTTCCAAATGTTTTTATTGGAGAAAATGTTCAAATTGGAGAAAATTGTATTATCTATCCCAATGTTACGATTTATCCCAATGTAATAATTGGTAATAATGTCATTATTCATGCAAATACGACTATTGGTTCAGATGCTTTCTATTATAATGTTCAAAAAGGAGTTTATAATAAAATGCATACGATTGGAAGAGTAATTATAAAAAATAATGTAGAAATTGGAGCTAATTGCTCAATAGATGCAGGCGTTTCGGGAGACACCATTATTGGACAAGGAACAAAGCTAGATAATCAAATTCAGATAGCTCACGGTGTGGTTATTGGTGAAAATTGTCTTTTGTGTGCTCAAGTAGCCATAGCAGGAAAGACAATAATAGGAAATAATGTAATTTTATACGGTAAAGTAGGTATCTCAAAAGGCCTTGTTATTGGGGATAATGCGGTGATTTTAGCATCGTCAAATGTAGATAAGAATCTTGAAGGCGGCAAACGTTATTATGGTTCTCCTGCTCTTGAAGCAAGGCAAGCAATGAAGTATTTTGCTACTTTGAGAATGATGCCAGAGTATTTAACAAAAATCAGACATTTGTTGTATCAAGAAGAAAAAATGTAAAAATCCCTAATTGTAAAATATAAGTTTTTGAATTTTCAGAAAAGAGCTTGACATTTATGTTAAGCTCTTTTTATTTTTTAGTAATTTTGCCAAAATAAAAAACAATAGATGACAGATTTTAATCCAAATGATATCGCATTAGATAATGGAAATTTATATGGTCTTCCCAAGAATATTGTAGAAAGTGAACTTGTGGTAATTTCTGTACCGTGGGATGTGACTGTGTCGTATGCCGAAGGAACTTCACAGGCTCCACAGCTAATACAAGAAGAATCGTTGCAAGTAGATTTGTTCGATTTTGATTATGGCAATTTTTGGGAAAAAGGAATTTATTTTGTCCCTTCCAATGAAGAAATACTTCAATTGAGCAAGAAGCACCGTGCCTTGGCAAAAGAAGCTATAAGACTTCAAGCAATAGGCGAAAATCCCGAAACAAATGCAACTTTGAAGCAGGATATCCAAAAAGTAAATGCTGCCTGTGAGCAAATGATTCAATATGTATATGATAATACCAAAAAATTAATTCAAGAAAATAAGAAAGTTTTGCTTTTGGGTGGTGATCATAGTACGCCTTATGGATATTTCAAAGCGTTGTCTGACTCTGGAGTTTCTTTTGGGATTTTGCAAATAGATGCTCACATGGATTTGAGGGATTCGTATGAATATTTTGAATATTCTCATGCTTCTATAATGTATAATGCATTAAAATTGGATGGTGTAGAATCGCTATGTCAGGTTGGAATTCGTGATTTTTGTGAAGAAGAATCCGATTTGGCAAAGCACAATGATAAAAATGTACATGTTTTCTACGATAGAGCCATCAAAAAACAAATGATTGAAGGTAAATCTTGGGTTCAAATTTGTGATGAAATTGTAGCTACATTGCCTCAAAAAATTTACATAAGTTTTGATATTGATGGGCTAGATCCTGCTTTATGCCCCCATACAGGAACACCTGTACCAGGAGGATTTGATATAGACAGTGTATTTTACTTATTTGACAAAGTCAAAGCGGCAGGGAAAGAAATCATTGGGATGGATTTGAACGAAGTAGGAAATGATGTGTGGGATGCCAATGTAGGTGCAAGAGTACTTTATCGCCTGTGTGGGTTGTGGTTGAGTTAAAATTATTTTTGATAATAAATTGAGGGTTATTTAAGTTTATATAAAAAAATATAGATATGCGTTATAGATTATTGATTGTGCTAATTTGTTGGATTCCAATAATTTTATTTGCACAAAAAAAGGAAATTACCAAAAAAGCAAAACCTATCCAAAAACCAAAAATGGTTTTAGAAATTCCCGATAGCCTCAAAGATGGTTCTTATAAAACATATTTCCCAAATTCTCAAAAAGTTCAGAAAGAAGAGAATTTTGTAAATGGAAAAAGACATGGAGAAACGTGGATTTACTTTGAGAATGAAGAAGTTCAAGAATTGATCAATTATACACAAGGGAAAAAACAAGGCGCTTATAAATTGTATTTCCCCAATGGTCAAAAACAAATTTCGGGTAGATATTTTGAAGATAAAGAAGATGGCGAGTGGACTTATTTTTATGATAATGGAAAAGTCTATTTAACCAAAAATTTTAAATTGGGAGTAGATGAAGGAAGTATGACTATGTATTCAAAGGAAGGTATTTTGATAGCCGAAGGATTCTATAAAGAAGGTAAGAAACATGGAAAATGGATTGATTTTCATGATAATGGCAATAAGCGATTGGATGCGTATCTTAAATATGGAAAATACGAAGGACCTTATGCCTCCTATTGGGGAAATGGCAAAATTCAGAATCAATCTTATTTTTTGAATGGAGAGCTGGAAGGACAAATTATGGATTATGATTCATTGGGGGTTCCTACGAGTCGCTATGGGTTTCGATTTGGAAAAAAAAGCGGTGCTTTTGAAACATATTATCCCAATGGCAAGGTAAAAGAAAATGGGATGTATCGTGCCAATGTTTTGCATGGAAAGTATAAAATGTTCTATGATAATGGAATGGTAAAAGAAGAAGGCGAATACAAAGATGGAAAAAAGATTGGAAAATGGTTTTTGTATGACACCAATGGCAAAAAAACAAAAGAAGTATTTGATTAAATCCTAAAAATGAAATCTTTAGAAAAAATAAAAATGGTGCTATTGGATGTAGATGGCACACTCACCGATGGGGGCATATATGTACATCATGATGGTACACAATCCAAGCGTTTTCATGCGCATGACGGTGAAGGTATTAGACGAAGCCTAGAAGCTGGAATAGAAATTGGAATCATCAGTGCGGCTTCTTTGGCCAAAGATATGATAGAGTCGCGTGCCAAAATGCTGGGAATTAAATATGTCCATGCCTTTAGAAGCAATAAACGAGAAGTAGCCGAAAAATGGGCGCAAGAACTAGGATTGAATGCCGAAGAAATAGCCTTTGTAGGCGATGATATTATAGACTTAGAAGTGATGCAATGGTGTGGAATATCTGCAGCACCTGCCAATGCGCATGAAAGTATTCTTCCGTATGTAGATTATCTTTTGACTAAATCGGGAGGAAATGGTGCGGTAAGAGAATTTTTGGATAAAGTTTTAGAAGCAAAATAATTTACAAATGAAAACAATTATATTTAATGCGCTATTCTTATTTATTACGATGGGAATCCATGCGCAGCAAACGCAAGCATTAGAAATTAAAATTCAAAATGGTACTTTGAAAGGAGAATTAACTTCCTCAAAAGAAGACCAAATTTTAGTCCTAATGATAGCAGGAAGTGGACCTACGGATAGAGACGGAAACAATCCTGCTATGAAAAATAATAGTCTCAAAATGCTTTCAGATAGTTTGCTTTCACAAGGGATTTCTACGTTTCGTTTTGATAAAAGAGGCGTAGCACAAAGTCAAGTAAAAGACCTCAACGAAGAGGATATGAATATTGATACGATGGTAGAGGATGTCAAGAAATGGATAAATTTACTTTCATTTAATTCCACTCGAAAAATTGTAATTTTGGGACATAGTGAAGGGAGTTTGATAGGAATGCTAGCCTCAAAAAATAATGAAAAAGTAAAAGGATTTATTTCTTTGGCGGGGCCTGGAAGTTCTGCCGATTCAATTATTATACAACAGATTGGTTCCCGAATGCCAGCCTTACTTCCCAAAACTACTTCTTATTTATCCATTCTCAAAACGGGAAAACGAATCGATTCGGTAGACAAAATGATGTATATGCTCTTTAGACCGAGTGTACAGCCGTATATGATTTCTTGGATAAACAAAAATCCATGTACCGAAATTACAAAATTATCAATGCCCATTTTGATTTTGCAAGGAGACCAAGATTTGCAAGTAAATGTTTCCGATGCGGAAAAACTTGCGCAATGTGCTCCCAACTCAAAAAAAGTGATTTTGAAAGATATGAATCATGTAATGAAAGAAGTTCATAGTTTTATGGAAAACCAAACTTCGTATGCCGATCCTAATAAGCCTCTTCATAGTCAATTGACGAAGGAAATTAGGTTGTTTTTGAATGCATTTTGAGAAAAAGAATAGAATACCAAAAATGAAACATCAGAAAATACATACCAAGCTTAGTACTTATCGCTACGAATTTTTATTAGGTGCTTTATTGCTTTTGATTTTTGATAAAATTTTTGTTACCGATAATGACATTTACATCAAATATGTATGGCCTGTCAATATGTTTTTAATTGCAATTGCTAGTTTTGGAATTTTTGTAGAACATAACAGCAAAGTAAATTATATCCGTAAAATTTTAGGTTTTATAAGT
>JBIPPG010000204.1:0-5024 GCA_044368545.1 Chitinophagales bacterium
GCAAACCAAAAGACCGAATCTTTTTGAGCATATAGATTTGAATAGCTACATAAGTACAATAACAAAGTAATATAAATATAATTCCTATTCTTCAACATCAACTGAATTCCCTTTAACTCCATATCCCAAAATGATTAATAATCTTCCATTGCATTGGTATTGCTTTCCCAACATTTTGTAGTATAATTTCCAATATCTTCGTTAGATACTTGACTTGTTGAAAAACCATAAACGCCCAGATAATATTTATATAACTCTGATCTTAAGGTAACTTTATTGGTAAAACTGCTACTAGACGATATTCTACATTCCAAACCTCCATTAATAATATTATTCGTATGGGCAAATCCTTTTTTGGTCATTTTGGTCTGTGAATAAGTTTTGGTAGCTACCCATTGATCATGCATTGCTTGGTGACATGAAGGCTTAGCACCTTGTGGAATCATCCAAAACCAAATTGCAGATTTAAATGCAACTACACCACTCTCTGACACATTATCAGGAGTATTTAACAAAGTATCTTTTTTACCGTACAAGAACTCGCTAAATTGCCCAAAATTATAATTCCATGAAAGTTGAATAGGTCCTCTACCATGATAACATTTCCCGGCTGTGGGAGGGTAACTACTGTTTGAAGCATCTACATATTGACTAAAAGTACAGTTAGTCTTTTGATGTCCCGACTCAAACACAAAAACCAACCCCCATTGTGCATAATCGCCCGCTTGCCCACCTCCAATGGGAGTTGTCCATCCGCCTGTAGTTTCTTTTGATATATTTGCAAGAAATGCACAAAGTTCTCTCTTATTATTTGTAGTGTCAGACTCCTTTATAAAATTAGCAAAATCAACTACAACCGTATCTGGCACACTCCATGTATTAGATAAATAACCACTTGACATATTAATTAAAATAGTATCATTCGTAGTTTTTTTAACTCTTACTTTTTTCCAATCCCATTGCCCTTTATTATATGTTATCAACTTATAATCATCCATTTCATTCATAGCTTGTACTAGATTAGCATAAGAAAAGAAATCATTTGTATAACCTTGTCCAGTATAACTATAGCCAGCTCTATTTGGGAAGGCTGTATTCCAAAAGGCTGAGGTAATTGATGGTCTTTGTACTGTTGAAGGGGTTTGACTGATAGTATCTGTTTTGAAAGAATCAATCACTCCATATCCAGTTCCTTGTGAATTAATTGCATATGACCTAAAATAATACTTTTTATTAGCTACTAATCCATTTATGGATTTTGAAAGTAATCCAAGCCCTGAACTAAAAACCACATGCTTTATATTATTATTAAATCCAATAAATGTGTCTAGTAAAAAACCTCTTTCTGTAATCGTTGAATTGCCACTATCTATGAGTTGACCTCTTAATAAAGAAGAACTGCTAGTAATAGATGTTGCAGATAATGTAGAAACAAGTGGAACGCTCAAAACAATAGGACAAGGACCCCATTGTGGTTTATTGTTACAAAATGTAAGCGTTTGATTTTGAACACCTTTAACAATCTTATCCCATTTATTTCCATTCCAATATAACATTTCTCCTATATCATTCCCAGAATTAACAAAAACAGGATACCATCTAGAACCATTATTAAAATAAAGCCCTGTATCCAAATCACTATTCTTAGTCATATTGAATACGACCAATCCTATTTCATGATTTGGAAGTGGAGAAGAACTATTTGAGGAAACCAAAGAAACTCTGGGGGGGAGAAATCCTCTTGAACCTGACCTTAATTCTAAAATTGAATTTTGACTTGGATTTTTACATCCAATACAAACTTGAGAATAGCCAATATTAAAAGAAAGTAACATAACAATAAAAAAAATCTTGATCATATATAGAATTAATAAAAATACCTAAAAAATTTTTCGGAAAAAGTGAAAGGAGGATAACAAGGTGGAGAAGATGTAGTAGAATTTGATCCATCAATAGGAATATTCCAAGTCATTACACCTCTAATTTCATTATTAAAGGATTCCTTCTTTACATACTTTATAATTGAAGGAGAAGGTTTAATTCCAAACCTTATATAATCTAGACCACTTATTATCGTATCATAGTCTACAAATCCATAGTTTGTCTGAAACCAACGACATGGGGTTAACCCTAATACGATTTTATCAGCAGGAATTTTTTTAAACTTAACACCATTAGTACCTACTGTAAATCCATTCAATAAAATATCATTCATAACTATTAAATAATCAATTGTGCCTAGAGATTGAATGGAATCATACAAGTCCTTTGTCTTAGCACTAGTAGAATAATATTGAACCATTAACAAATCAATTCTATCTCTAAGATTATCAATTAATGGAAGTTGTGAACCTTTCGTATTAATATAATTCTCTATACCTGCATTTACAATAAATATAGCCGGAGCCATAGTTAAAATAAAACCGTTTCCAAAATAGTCATCTATTTCTTTGATTGCATCTATTAGATATCTAATTTTTGGATATTTAGCCACAGAATCATAATCAAAACTTTTTAAAGCTCCTGCACCAAAATTGGAGGCACTTCCTTCCAAATTTATATCAATTCCATCAAATCCATAATATTCAATTAGATCAATAATACCCTTTACAAACACTTTTTTTCTAATACTATCATTTAAATTTAAGTTTACCGTACTGGCTCCCCCCAAAGCTACCAATACTGGTTTTCCTGATGTCCTCAATTCAAAAACATCTGCCTGCAATTTACTTGAATCAAATTTCCCTAGCGAAGAATAGGCACTAGGGGGTGTACTTAAATTAATTTCTGGAGTAAAACCATCCGATTTAATAGTAATGAACGGAAAAATAATTACATTGTATTTATTATTCTTCATCCGAGACAATGGAATAAATGTAGCTACTGAAGAATTCCAACTGGATGCATAGCCTACAATTACTTTGTTGGGCAAAGTATTAAATCTATTAAAACATTGTGGTTGCCATTTTTTGGAATCATAGGATTCTATACATTTCAAATCCGTATTATAAATAGTTAAGCCAATTGCTGGTTTTCTTATAAGCCCTCTTTTTCTTGAACTCAATCGGGGTAATAAGACACCTTTTGAAAAGGAATCTTTTTGACTCACATCAATTTGAAACATTGCACTACTATCTATCAATTTAGAGTTAAAACCTACCTTAAGCTGACAAAAAACACTATTTGAAAAAAATAGTAATAATAAAAAAAAAATCAACTTCATAATCTATACTTTACTTATTAATAATATTTTTATATCTTCTCCTCCATGTAATTATAGTTGTTCTAGATATTCTATATTTTTGTGAAATTTCGGAATTTGACATTTTATGTTTAATTTGATATCTTAAAATCTTTAGAATATCTTCTTCCATATATGATTTTAGTCTAAAATCTAAATCTGTTTTTTGATTATTCAACTCATACAAATATTTATTAAATTCAAGAATATCAATTGAAGTTTTCAAATTATTTAATTTATACATAACTTCAGAATTGTTCAACATATCTGAAAAATTCTGTTCAATAATACTCAAATATATTTTCTTATAATCTACAACCATATAACGCTATACTTTTTTAAATTTAATATTATGTGTCATTGTATTCAATGTTATACTATCATCTTCATTATCAAGACTATAAGAAAACAATGCAAAAAAATCTAATCTTAACAATAAACACCATTTATACAAAATCATAACATCCATTCTTTTAACTTTAGATAATTTTAATATTTCTTGTTTTGGTATATCTATTCTTTCAGAAATCTCTGATAGACTTATATTCATTTCAAAAAGATAATCTTCTATCACCTTTCCAATATGAAGGCAATCATTTTGATTTGATTTCATTAGGATACTTTTGCAACCATTTATAGAAAGTAGTTTTAGGAATTCCATACTTCAATATTACATCCTTTATAGACATTTTATTTGTCCTTACTTTTTTAATCAAATGAAAAATAAGTTCTTTTGTATAAACATTTTTCCTAATCTGAACTCCTTCAATATCCACCTTACTTTTTGTTCTTGACACAGAACTTGATATGCCATAATGCAACATTAAATGAGAGCTATACAGTCTAAAAAAATCATATCTCAATGCTTTTGAAATTTTTAGCAAAAGTATTGTATCTATTGAATTAGAACTCAGCAATTCATTCAACGAACTTGTAGTTATACCAAGTTTCAATCTCAATTCATCAACTGAAAACTCTTTTTCTTCCATTATCCTTGTAATAATCAATCCTATTGATATATTACGAACTAAACTATTATTATTCATAAGAACATATTTCCAATTTTGATAATAAAATAATTACTTTGTATTAGATTTCTTAATATAGCGTTTTATCGTTTCTATATATTCTACTTTATTAGATTTACGATTTTTTACATGATGAATACTGTCAAAAGAAACCACTACATCTATATTACTTGGGAGAATTGTATAATCTTCCTTTTTCTCTTCATTACTCATATTATTATTACTATTAAAAGTATCTTTATCTAAATTTGTTTTACTTTGTGCATATACAAAATTTGTCATTACACATAGTAAACTAAAAAAAATTTTGAAAATAAAGTCTTCTGATTTTGATTTTACATTTTTCATTTCTTTCTTATTATTTATTATACACGATATTTTATCAAACAAATTAATTCCTAGCAGATCACTCCATTCCAAAATTACATCTGTGCGTAGATGGGGCGATTGATACATTCTATATATTTTATCGCTAGCACATCTAAAATGTATCATTATACTTTTTATAGATATTTCCTTAGCGTTTACTTCATTCTTAATGATCGCTCCAATATGTATAATATTAGATAAATCTTTATTATTCGACTTCTTCATAAAAAGAATTTAAAAAAGGTATAGACTCATTGAGCCTATACCAAAATTTAACAAAATTTTATTTATTCATAGTTATTTTTATTCCATCTTTGCTAGTTATTAATAAATTACATCCAAATGAATCTACTACAGCCGTATCCACTGTAAAATTATCATATCTA
>JBIPPG010000205.1:0-5018 GCA_044368545.1 Chitinophagales bacterium
TAAGCTTGCCAAGTTAACGCTATCACCACCTTTGCTCAATTTTACAAAATTATTAGAAAATGTCAACTTTTGAATCTCATTCGTAGAATCAATGTCTTTATCTGCTGAAATGTGAGTGTTTACTAGAGCTCTTAAACTTGTAGCCGTATCAATAATTGCTTGCTTATTTGTATTGATTTTTGTAGTCAATGCAGCTGCTGTATCGATAATCGCTTGTTTGTTTGTATTAATTCTATTACTTAAAGAAGTAGTATCAATGATTAAACTAGCTAAATTAACACTATCGCCACCTTTGCTCAATTTTACTACGTTATTAGAGAATGTCAATTTTTGAATCTCGTTTGTAGAATCTTTGTCCAAATCTAAATTTGCATCAGACATTTTTTGCCATTTTGCACCATCCCAAACATAAAGTCCTTCAGCTAATGTACCGCCTTTGGCATAAACAACCAATCCTGTTGCAGGAGCCAATATTGTAGCTACATCGGTTGTAGAGTTTAATGGAACTCTTGGCAATAACAAACCTTTTGCTTTGCCAGCAGTTTGATTTACATCTACCTGAAACATAGCACTTGAATCAATAGTCTTAGGATTAATCCCTACTTTCATTTGAGAATAACCTTTAAAAGATATAAAGATTAAAAGTAATAATACAACTTTTTTCATTTCAATATTTTTTATTGAAATAGAATCAATTTCTATGCCAAAATTGACTATTGGGGACTAATGATGTATCCATAATTTAAAATTATTGTCAAAGATATTACTATTTTCAAGGATTGTAGACGTAAGTTCTGAATTTTTTTTCAAAAAATATGCACTAAAATTTTCTTTTCTTTCTACTAAATAATTGTTCTCAAACAATTTGTTTTTTATCTTTATAATAGCCTGTAAATCAATATCATTCTTCCGTTTTTCGGCCACAATAGCTTTTTGATGAATGTGTTTTAATGATTTGAGAAATTGATTTTTTTCCCCATCTACTGTAGCCATTAATGTTTTGTCTACTTTTTCAATATTTTGTTTTAAAATTTCAAAAATTTCTGCTCCTTTTTGGGAAGCAATTTCAATTTCTGTACTAAAATCGAACTCTTTTAATGCAAATTTTTTAAATAATGTTTCATTATCTTCAAAAAAATCTAAAATATTAAATCCAAATTGCAGCCATTTTGAATACGATTTTGAATCTATAATAGAAAAAATATCGCGCATCATTACCACGGGAAAATCAACTTTTGCATCATCAAAAATAGATTTTTGTTGAAGCCAATATGCAACTTCCGCTCCACCACCAATTACCGCTACCGCTGGCAATACCGTCTGCTGCATCAAAGGACGTAGCATAACATTGGGACTCAAAAGAGCAGGATTTTCTCGCCACAAGCTCATATTTTCTTGAGTAAACGAATCTATACGAATTCGTTCGCCATTTTTATATTCAAACAAATTGAGGTCTCTTGGTGGGGCTTGTACTTTATAGTGTTCACTTAAAAATGAAATAGTCGATTGTGTGGTATTTTTTACCCATTTTTCCTCTAATTCTTTTTGAAATAGCGGAAACATTTCAGCTTTAACGCCTTCTGTAGCAATATCTAACACGATCAACCCTTCTTCTCCAAACATACTATTTAACAATATTTTTGTAGCATGAGCTAAAGTGTGTCCTTTTTTGTATGCACTCAAATAAACACTTTTTAACTTTTCTCCTTCAAGACTTTCTCCAAATTTTTCTACAAAAGAATGCGTCAGCGCAACTAAAGAATCATCTACCAGCATTTTTCCAACAGAACCTTTCTGCTCCGTAATCCATTCATACCTTTGATTGAACAAATATGTATGGAGCAATTCTTCTTTGTCGTGATCTTCGGCACCTAAAACAAAAATAGGAACATACGTATGTTCTTTTTGCGACGTATTCAGCCTATTAGCCGTAGCAATAATGGAAGCTGCTTTTGAAAAAACATAAAATGGCCCTAGAAATAAATTGGGTTGATGTGCGGTAACGATAGCTAACGCGTTGTCTTTTAGCTTAGCAATTTGAGATTGAAGCCTTTCTGAAATCTCAATATTGTCATAATTTTCATCAATAATTGAAGCCAAAAGCACTCTGTTCTGAAATTGTGCTTTTTTTGATTCGCTTGCCTCAAGAATACCCTCAATATTTGGCGAAAACTTGTACAAATTTTTTAATTTTTCGGGATTAAAAAAATAGTCTTTTATAAGTTCATTGAAAAAAGGAAGTTTTTCAATTGATATTTTTTCTATTTGCGATGCTATCTTTTCCAAAAAATTACACTATTTTATATCTAAGCCAAAAGGCATTTTTGCTTGAATTCCACGAACTTGTTGTGCTTTTTCAATAGATTTATACACTTCGTAATTATCACCCAATTTCGATTTCATCCATTTTTCAAGCATCAAATCCAATTGCACACCAAAATTATACTTATTCTTCAATGTTTCAAAAAAGTCTGGCTGTTTATTCACAATAGCATATTCCGCATTGCACTTAGCCAATTTTGAAGCTTCAAGGATTGCGTCATTCATTGTTCCAATTTCGTCCACCAATCCTACTTCTTTCGCTTTGGTGCCACTCCACACTCTACCTTGAGCTATATTTTCCACAGCTTCCATACTCATTTTTCTACTTTTAGCCACTACCGATTTGAAGGTATTGTATACTCTTTCCGTTTCAAACTGAATTTTGGTAGCTTCGGCACTTTCAAGTGGCTTGTTCATTGTCATTACGGCGTGGTCATTGAGTTCTACCTCGTCGTAAGTGATACCAAGTTTATTTTCCATAAATTTTTTAACATTTGGAATAATACTAAAAACGCCGATAGAGCCCGTAATTGTATTTTTTTCAGCATAAATTTTGGAGCCACACGAAGCAATATAATAACCTCCTGAAGCCGCTACATTGCCCATAGAAACTACAACTGGTTTCTTCATTTTCAATTGTTCTATTTCTCTTAATATTACTGCAGAAGCCAGCGCACTTCCACCAGGAGAATTGATGCGCAAAACTACCGCTTTGACATCATCATTATCTTTGATTTTTCTCAAATCACGTATCATAGTTTTGGAACCGATGCTACCTTCTGTTCCCTTTCCATCGATAATATCTCCTTCGGCTATATATACTGCAACAGGTGCTTCTTCCTTGTCTTCCATTTCGCTTTGAATATAATCTGATATCAATGCTACATTTATCTTATGGTCGTCGGGCAAATTACATTTTTTCTTAATTAATTTTTCTACTTCATCTACATAATATATGCCGTCTATCATCTTACTTTTCAGCGCATCATCAGGTGTCATCAATTCCAATTGATTTATTTTTTGATCCAAACTCAACATATCAATTTTTCGACTTTTGGCTATATCTTCAAGGACATTTTTCTTAAAATCACCCATAAAAGCTCTTACTTGCTCTTTATTCTCTTCGGTCATTTTTGTAAATCGATACGGTTCTGTAGCACTTTTGAATTTTCCTGCATAGAAAATTTGGGGTTCTATTTCTAATCGGTCAATAGTGTTTTTGAAAAAAGTCAATTGTGCACCAAATCCTCTCATATCGACACCTCCGTGTGGATTTAGATAAATATTGTCACAAGCTGTTGCCAAATAATACATTTTTTGTGAACTCAATTCGCCATAAGCAAATGTAGGTTTATTTGATTTTTTAAACGACACAATAGCATTTCGTATTAAGTCCAACTGCTGATAGGATAAATTTCCCATAACATTTAGCTCTATTATTAAGCCTTTTATTTTGGAGTCATCTGCTGCTTTTTGGATAGATTCGGTTATTTGATGTAGTCCTATCTTATTATCATCGTCCGATAGAAATGGATTTTTTTCTCCAGCAGGAAGTTCTGAGACCTCCATTGGCAGGCTAATTTTCAAAATTGAATTAGAAACAATGATGTTAGAATCCTTGTCTTGGCTCATAGCCAAGCCAGCTATCCCCAATATAAAAAGAATTAAAAATAGTCCAAAAAAGATAGCATTTCCTATCAGAACGGCTAGAAGTTGTTTTACAAATTGTCTCATCGTTAATTGAATTTATGCAAATATAAATGATTTATAATAATTTTATAAAATTGATACAAAATTAAACAGGAACAAAGATAGTAGCAATGGCTTTCTCTTTTTCTAATTCTAACGAAAACCTGCCTTCAACATTATTTTTGCTGTAGAGTTTCAAACGTTCTTTAATTACTGTAATTGCCGTAGATTTATGTCTTTTTGTCCTTACTACTGTTGAGTCATAAGAATTTTCTATTTTTACTATTAGAAAATCATTTTCAATTCTCACTCGGATTAAAATTTGATTTTGGGTTTTGGCATTGCTATATTTTATAGCATTTTCTATCAATGGCTGAATTAACATCGTAGGAATATAAATCTCCTCTATGCTCTCTTCTTGCAAGTCTATATCCCATACTACTTCAAATTTATTCTTAAAACGAATTTCTTCCAATTTAATATATTTTTTGAGAAAATCTATCTCATCCTCCAAATTTATCATTTCATTTCTGGACTGTTCTAGCATATTTCTGAGCAAATTGCTAAAATCTGATATATAATCAAGTGAGGCGTCTTTTTCATCATCAAGCAACAAATTTTGGATGGTTTGCATTGAGTTAAACACAAAATGTGGGTTCATTTGATTTTGTAATGAATTCAAGGTAGAACGATTTAATTTGGCTAATAGCAATGCAGATTGTCTTCTCTTATCCAAAACATAATAGAAAATTCCTAATACTATAGCTACAATCAATAATCCAAACCACCAAGTTTTGTAAAAAGGAGGACTAATTACAAATACTAGTTTTTTAATATTACTCTTGATATAAGGATAATCTATATCGTAGCTGAAAAGCTCTAGCCTATAATCTCCTGAACTTAATGAAACTAAATCAATTTCTTCATTATTAATGATTTGAGAATATACTACTTCATCTCCTCTATATAATTTTACAGATGTCTTCAAACGTTCCCTTCGTTCAAAA
>JBIPPG010000012.1:0-16606 GCA_044368545.1 Chitinophagales bacterium
TTTTTCATATAATTTATGGATTTCAAAATCTACTTTTATTTTCAAAAATGAAAAATCATTATTGATATGAATTTCCTCAAAGGCATTAAACGTTGTTTTGGTAGATATGTTTTTTTTAAATTGGTCAAAATTTAAAAAGTTTCTCGTAAATCCAAGTCCCAAAATTTGAGTACTCGTTGGTTTGGAAAAAGAATATATGCCGCCTAATTGATTTAGCTGTGTGTTTTGATCCGCTACAAAAATAAGCTCCGAGCGATACAATGCTGCCGTTTTCTTTAATTTTTCAAAAGCCTTTGAACGAATAAAGTCTGAACTCTGAATAGCTAATACGGCATTTGATTTTACATAAATAGAGGCCACATTTACTAGTCCAATAATATCATTTTCTACATAAGTTAGTTGGATTTTGCCATAATCGCTTAGTTTTTCTATTTTTTGTAAAGACAGTGAAGATTCAAAGTTTTCGATTCTGCCACTTTTATGTACAATTTTTAAAACTTGATTTTTGTATAAAACTTGTATGACGTCTTCATTTTCAAATCTATATTTTATCGTTTCTGGACCTATTTCAGTCAAAACACAAGGAATTTTCTTTTGTAGTGTGATGATTGTGTCTAGTTTTGACTGAGAAAATCCCGTTTCTGATTTTATTAAAAAAATCAGAAATAATACAAAAAATGCTGTTTTCATAACGTTGATTTTTTATTAATTTTTCAATGCCTCTTCCAATTCTTCTTTTGCTTTTCCGCTTGGACGTTCTGCGCCCATTTTCCAGATTTTACCGTTTCTATCAATGATGATATACGTAGGAATAGAACGAATATCATATAATTTGGTCATTTCGGAGTTGAAATCCCCTTTTGAGTGAATATGAACCCCCGTAAGTTCTTTTTCTTTTACTATTTTTTTCCAAGCAGCCTCATCGCCATCTACCGATACGCATAAGAAAACCACATCCTTGCCATGCATTTGTTTTTCCAATTCTTTAGCCGCAGGAATTTCTCTTCTACAAGGGCCACACCAGCTCGCCCATACGTCCAAATACACTATTTTGCCTTTAAAATCCGAAAGAGAAACCATCTTTCCATTCATATCGGGATAGCTAAATGTAGGAGCAATAGCACCTTTGGCGTATTTTTTTACTTTGTTCCTTACTTCTGTAATTTCAGTTTTGAATGCGGAGTTTTTTAATAATTCGTCGTTTTTCATTAATAAAGAATCGGCTTTTATTACGTCAAAACCATACATTAATGTTTCAATTATTTCATTTGAAACCAATATTTCTTTATCGAAATTTTTGAATCTATTCTGAATTACAATACTATTCAAACTATCATAACTTTGTGACGTATCTTTGTTATATAGTTCTTCAGTATAATGATTGCTCAAATATCCTAGAAATTGTTGATACAAACTTAAATTTAACGTTTTTTGATTGTTTAAGTTTAATTTTGAAATAAAATCATAATAATTGGTAGACAATTGAGGCTTTTCTTCCAATTTATTCATATTTTTATGATAATAGGTATACATCAATTTTATATTGGCTTGAGTATAGTCAATATACTCAAGAACAAAAGCTTTTAGCACATCATTGGGTATAAGTGTTTCTGCATTTTTTATTTTAGACACATAAAAAATTTGTAAACTATCAAGAAACAAACTTTCTTTATTCTTACAAATGGAGTACCTGAAATTCCAATTTTCATTTAATATTTCTGATGCTACAAATTGATTCCATTCTTTGTTAGAACCATTATACTTAATTGATTTATCAAAATTTATAGCATCGACCGAAATTGAAATATTGTCGCCATTTACTGCATATAACTCTGTGTACTCTTCGCCAATTTTTAATTTTATTTTAGATGGTTTTTCTATGTTAAATTTTAATGTAAAGTTTCCATTTTTATCTAGTTTAGTGGTATCAAGTAATATATATTCAAACCTAAGCGAGTTTTTCAGCGTCTCCGCCTTTACACTTTTTCCGTTGAAGTTTTTTACGGTTCCCGAAATTGTTACATTTTTTTGGGCAATCAAAAAATGCGATACGAATAGAAATAAAATGGTTAGTTTTTTCATGTGTTTTTTTTAAGAATTATTTTAAATTTATCTACTATAATTAGGGCTTTCTCTTGTAATGACCACATCATGTGGATGGCTTTCTTTCACACTAGCAGGCGTTATTTGGATAAAAGAGGCTTGTTTCATTACATCAATACTCGCTGCACCACAATATCCCATAGAAGCTTTAAGTCCACCTACAAACTGATATACGACTTCTTTCAAATGTCCTTTGTACGGGACTCTTCCTACAATTCCTTCGGGCACTAATTTCTTAATATCATCTTCGGCATCTTGAAAATATCGATCTTTTGAGCCTTCTGCCATAGCATCGATAGATCCCATACCTCTATATGTTTTGAATTTTCTTCCTTCAAAAAGTACCGTATCGCCCGGCGCTTCTTCCACTCCTGCAAAGATAGAACCCGCCATAACACAGTCTGCGCCTGCCGAAATAGCCTTGGCTACATCGCCTGTATATCGGATACCACCGTCTGCTATCATTGGAATCCCGGCGGCACTACACGCCTCCCCTGCTAGCATTATAGCCGAAAGCTGTGGTACGCCTACACCCGCTATAATTCTCGTAGTACAAATAGAACCTGGCCCTACACCTACTTTCACTCCATCCACACCTGCATCAATTAGGGCTTGCGCGCCTTCTTTTGTGGCTACATTGCCTGCTATCAATTCCAGTTTTGGATATTTTGCTTTTATCTCTCGTATCGATTTGAGCACACCTTCCGAATGACCATGAGCCGTATCCAAGCATACTACGTCTACTCCTACAGCCATCAAGGCATCAATTCGTTCAAACAGCGTAGCATTCACTCCCAACGCTGCCCCAACTAAAAGACGACCATATTGATCTTTGCTCGAATTGGGATGCGCTTTTACTTTAAGAATATCTTTGTAAGTAATCAGACCTTTGAGCGTATTATCTTCGCTACATACCAGCAATTTTTCTATCTTATATTGCTTCAAAATTTCTTCTGCTTGCGCTAAGTCGGTACCTTCTTTGGCTATTATCAAATTTTCTTTGGTCATCACCTCAGAAATAGGTTTGTCTGATTTTGTCTCAAAACGCATATCTCTATTGGTAACGATTCCTACTAGTTTTCTAGCATGGTCAATTACTGGAATCCCTCCAATTTTATTATCTTCCATCAATTTCAAAGCATCACGTACGGTATTATTTGGATTCAACGTAATCGGATCCAAAATAAGTCCACTATCCGCTCTTTTTACCTTGCGTACTTCTTCGGCTTGACGCTCTATAGTCATATTTTTATGCAAAAATCCAATGCCGCCCTCGCGAGCAATAGCAATAGCCATTTGCGATTCGGTAACGGTATCCATAGCCGCAGAAACAAAAGGAATATTGATACTCAAGTTTCTACTCAAACGAGTTTTCAACTGAGTTTCTCTAGGCAATACTTGTGAATGGGCTGGAATAAGAAGGACATCATCAAATGTAAGTCCAAAAGCTTTAATTTTTGAATGGGGAAAATTCATGATTCGAATATTTCCACGCAAAGATAAGGCTTTTTGTGAAAATAAACTTAACTAAATTTCACATAAAAATGAATCTACTTGTATAAGGTCTATTTCCGCTTACTCACCATAAATACACCCAATAATATTAGCGATAACGACATAGCATGAAACCAGCCGATAGATTCGCCATCCATAAAGCCCCAAAAAATACTCATTATTGGGATAAGATAGGTAGTCATGGATGCAAAAATGGCACTCGTTCTTCTCAGAAAATAGTAAAACAATAAAGAAGAAAGAAATGAATTCATAAATCCAAGCAGGAAGATAGCAGAAAAAGAAAACATTTCTTTTTGCATTTCGTTTATGGGTGTTTGCCATATTTTAAACGAAAAATACTCCAAATGAATATAATGCCATATTTGAGCATAAACTAAGTATATCATAGCGGGAATAGCCATAACCCCAAAGATTCCTGTCAACATTTGAAAGGAAGAAAGGTGGGATAATTTTTCTTTGATAAGGTTTGTGTTGGTGCCATACATAGCTGTAGAAAGCAGCGGCAAAAATACAATCCATAAATTTTTTGAAGAAAATCCTTTACTAAAGAATAGAATAAAAACGCCCATAAAACCAATAAAAACGCCAAGCACACTCCATTTGCTAATTTTTATTTTCAAAAAATAAACGCCTATGAGTAATGTGAAAATGGGGGTGAGGGAATTGATGACGCCATTGATATTGCTATCAATATATTTGGAAGAATAGGCATAAAAAATAGAGGGAATTCCATTGCCCAATAATGCGCAAAGTATCAGAAAGGTCCAGTTTTCTCGCGTGTAATTTTTAATGGATCTTAAGAAAAAAGGCAATACAAAAGCGCCTGCAATGCCATTTCTAAGTGCGGCAATTTCTACCGAACCCAATGATTTAGAGCCTATTTTCATCAAAATAAAGGAACTTCCCCATACTGCGCCCAATAAAAAAAGTATAAACCAAGAGAGTAATGATTGTTTTTTTTGTGTCATTAGCTTTCTTTTGATATTAAAATAGATTTTGGGATACCTTGAATGATACCATTCTCCTTAAATGCATCTAGAATTAGAAAATGGGTGTCGTTGAAAACGTCCCAATAGTCTTTTTGATGACTGTAGGAACGTATACTAAGTTGGATAGAACCTTGTGCAATGCTCAATATAAGTACTTCGGGCTGAGGCGTTTTCAAAACTTGTGGGTGCGAAAGCATAGCTTTGATGCAAATTTCTTTAACCGTATGAATATTTGAGTTGCTCTCGATATTAAGAGGAACGTCTACACGGATATATCCGTGGCGCGACCAATTAACAATAACCCCTGTAGACAATGTCCCGTTGGGAAGATACACGGTCTTACAATCGCCCGTAAGTATTGTTGTGTTAAAAATGCCAATTGCCGAAACCGTGCCACTATTCGTACCAAATTCAATAAAATCTCCTACCGAAATGGGTTTATAAAGCATAAGCATAATTCCCCCCGCAAAATTACCAAGTGATCCATTAAATGCCGAACCCAACGCAACGCCTATACCTGCCAACATAGCAGCAAATGAGGTGGTTTGAACGCCTAAAATGCCAATAATAATGGCAAAAAGCATTACTCGAAGTCCTAATTTTAGGAACGAAAGCAAAAAACTCTCAAGAGAAGGATCAAAATCTTTTTTGTCTAAGATTTTTTTGACACTTTTGAATAAAATATTGATAACAAAACTGCCAATTAACCAAAATGCAATCGCAGCAACCAATTTGGGTAAAAAAGCACTGATACTAGCAATAAATTGATTGGCAATTTGTACAAAATCTAGCATAAATGATTTTTATTTAAATTTTTCTATTAATTGAGTCGCTAATGATTCCGCCTGACCGCGCAATTCAGGCACGGCTGTACTTTCCCATAATTCGCCTTTTAAGTTAGAGCCTAATGTATAAAGATTTTTATGCGTATTTCCTACTTTATCTATCATTTGAAATGTTTTTACATCCGCTTTGATACCTAGTTTAAGGCTGTCTTGTGTCAAAAGCCCTTTGTGTAAGGCTGATTTTAAAAAACTTTTCTCTGCCAATTCCAAGTCTGTTTCGGGGCCGGTACAATTGATCACTCGGCTCACTTTAATTTCGGCTTCGCAATGATTTTTTTTATCATAAAAAGTTACCAATACTTCATCGCCATTTTCTACGATATTGAGCAATTTTCCTGATTTAATAATTAATTGATTGTCAATTCGTAATTGTTGTAATTTGTCGTGAATATGCAATGGAATTCTATGCCTAGCCACACCCCAAAGATGACGAAGACGGCTCATAAAAAGATTTTTTTCGGAATCGCTCAAATTTTGCCAAATTTTTTGAGTAAAAGGCCTAAAACTATCTATCAATGGTTCGGCTGATACCCCAAAACGTCGTACTTTTTTGATATGTTTATTCACAAGACTCACCAATTCGCGAAGCGACATATTTTCATTTAATTCTTTGGACAAGGCATCGTATTTCATCCCTCCGTGACGATGAGGAAGAATATTAAATCCATTAGGGGAGATAGAATAAATTTTATTTTTATAACCATTTTCAAGCAATCCCAAAACAGTGTCAACCATCGTCAAGCCATTCCCTACAATCAATACAGGCAAGTTTGAATCTATATTTTGCACAGAATCTGCACCCCAAGGATTTTGAAAATATTTAGAAGAATTATAGAAATCTTCATTCTTAATTTTTGGATTTCGAGGAACAATATTTCCTGTAGCAATGATACATTCGTCCAATTCAAATTGTTTCCCATTTTCTAATACAATATGGATGATTTGATGGGCTGTATCCAATTCTGAAACTACAGAATCTTCAATGATTATTTTTATTCCTTTTTCTTGAGCTATTTTTAAGGTTTTTTCCCAAATTTGAATGAGATATTCGCCATACAAATATCGTGGCATAAAAGCATTCCCTACCAAATCTCTATCCAAATTTTTGTATGCATCCAATGCCATTACCCAGTCCAAAAAATGATTGGGGTCTGCTGGATAAGCGCTCATTTTGGCTGTAGGGACATTGAGAATATGTTTTTTTGAATACGGATTATATGCAATGCCTCTATTGAAATTTCCTTTTTCATTAATGAAAATCATTTCAAAAGGAGTACTTGTTTTTTCAATCAAATGTACCGCAGTGAGTGTACCCGAAAATCCACCGCCGACAATTCCAATTTTTTTCATCTGTTTGATATTTATTTTTTTTCATTTAATAGAATTGACTATAAAATGAAAAATTTGATTGTTATAATTTAGGATGTTTTTTCTTTTGACAATTTTGCTTGGTTCATTGCCCATATCATAATCACAATTCCTGCTACAATCATCCCTATAGAAATATATTGCGCTTGTGAAAAATTCATACCCAATAATGGATACTTTGTATTGACACGGATAAATTCAATAAAGAAGCGCTCCATACCATTAAAAATCATAAACAATCCTGTCATTGAGCCAAAATGGAATGTAATTCGTTTTCTTACAGCCCATAAAATTAGGAAAAGTGCCGAAACCATCAAAGCTTCATAAATTGGTGTAGGAAAATGTGGCTCTGCTAGCTCCATACAATATCTCCCTGCACAATTAGCAATAGGAAGTCCTACTTCGTTGACATTGTGTGCGTAAGTATTTCCCCATAAAAAATCGGGAACCCAAGCTGGCTGAGTAAAAGGAGTGCTCGGAATCCCCCAGCAACCATCGCCCGAAAATTGACAACCCAAACGGCCAACAGCATAAGCTATGAAAAACGCAGGTGCCAAGCTATCGGTCAATGCCCACAACTTTATTTTGTGTTTTTTTCCATAAAAAATAATCAGAAGTGCCGCAAGCCACAAACCTCCCAAAACACTTAATCCCGAAGTGAGGGATTGAATAGGATTGGTTAATAATTCATTCATTGAAGCTGGATTGTCTATCGCATCCATAAGTTTTGAGCCTAAAACGCCTCCTATCATAGCTAAAATGAGGATATCAAAAATTCTATCTTCTACATTATATCGAATGATTTTGGTTTCAGGATTAGGTAATTGTTTCTTTTTTAGTTGAAAATATTCATAGCCTCCTAATAATGCCGCTACAACAAGCCCTCCCAGAAAAAATCCTTGAGAAGACAATATATAATTTTGTGGATCTTGCGAAAATTGGTCAAAATTGAGGTAAATCCCCATTCCTTTCCAGCCTATCAAAAAGCCAACGATAAAATGACTCGTCAAATCGGTAATTTGTGGCGCAGCACCTTCAAGAATTTCTTTTGTACCTTTTTGAAAAATCCCTAAATCGGTTCTTCGTTTCAATTCTTTATAGCCTACAAAAACCCCAACCATAAAAGCGATAGCCATCATAAATCCATACGTATTGGGGGGCATAGACAAAATATGAGTCCCAAAAATATGGTTTACAAAATCCCAAATGGACGCATAGGCACGAAGAAAAATCATAGATGCTAATTAATATTTGGCAAAATTAATGAAAATAATACAGTTTGTTGCGAACTAATGCTTAATTTTGACTTTTTTAATAAATAAAAAAATTGGAAAAAAGAGAAATATCAGCTTTTTTGAAACTTATTCTGTTTTGGCTTGTCACTTTTTGGATATTCCGAATCTTGTTTGTTATACTTTTTGGCGGTTTTGATGCCTCACTGGCGTCTTCTTTTTTTTATAAATCTTTATTGTTTGACTTGGCGGTTTCTGTTCCTCTTTCGAGTATACAGTTCTTGTTGCTAAGCTTTTTTAGTACAAAAAGCATTCATAAAATCATTATTGTTTGTTTGAATTTTATACTTTGTGTAGATATTAGTTTGTATGCTTTTTGGCAATGTAAATTCAATATCAAAGCGCTTTTTTATCTCAAAACTCCATATGAAATTATCCATTTTTTGTCTAATATTCAATTGTTTGGTTTTGTTATTGGATTAGTCTTAATTTGCATAATATCAATTTATGTATTTCATCGTTGGATTTATACTTCAAATTTATCATTGAAAATTACGTTCAAAACCGTTCTTTTTGGATTACTTTTTATAGCTATAAATATTATATCCATTCGCGGAGGCATTTCACAAATCCCTCTTAACCAAAGCTTTGCTTTTATCTCCAAAAACAATAACACCAATTATGCTATTCTCAATTCGGTTTGGAATGTAGGAAATGTGCTTTTTGACAATTTTTTTGAAACCGATCTGGATTCATATAAAATATTAAATCCTGAGGATGCCAATATGATTACGAATAATTTGCATAAAACTTCGGATACTACAACCGAAAATCCGTTTCTTTTTCAAGAAAAACCTAATGTTTTAATCATTTTGATGGAAGGCGTCAATAAAGTTTGTGTGCCTACATATATGCCATTTCTCCATAAAAAAATAGAGGAAGGTCTTTATTTTGACAATGCATTTGCCAATGGATTCCGAACCGAACAAGGTATTTCAAGCCTTATAAGTGGCGAATATCCATTGCCTTTTAAAAATACAATCGAAAATGTGAATCTAGTTTCCGAAATTCCTTCATTGATTCGAGACTTGAAAAAAGAGGGGTATACCACGAGTTTTTATTTTGGTGGAGAGTCTGAATTTGGGAAAATAAAATCGTATTTTGTTCAAAATGAAATAGATAATATCACCGATATTCATAATTTTAATTCACATCAAAAAACACAAAAATTGGGCGTGGAAGATAGCTTTTTGTTTCAAGAATTAATTTCCAATATCCAATCTGAGAAAAAACCTTTTTTCAAAATTGTATTGACACAAAGTACGCATCAACCTTATGATATAAAAGGCTACAAGTCTTCAAATTCGGAAAAAGACAATTATTTGAATGCGGTTTCGTATTTGGATAGGCAACTCAAACAATTTTTTAAAAATGCGGAAAAATCAAAATTGCTAAAAAACACGTTGGTAATCATAACTTCGGACCATTCCCATTTCCTACCAGACTATTACAAAAATGAACAAAAAGAGTTCTTTAATATTCCTTTTTTAATATTGTCCGATAAATTAAAGCCCAATTTTAAAGGCAAAAAAGAATCCAAATTATATTCACAAGTGGATTTTCCAGCCACGTTGCATTTTTGGTTGCAATCAAAGAACCAGGGAGATTACTTATTTTCAAAAAATTATTACAGCACCTATTCTCAACCATTTTGTTTTACGTCGTTTATTGATGGATTTAATTGGATAGAGCCGAATAAAATTACCCACTACGATTATCGATATCCCATTCTTGACAAAGATAAATTTGAGCCCGCCCATATCAAAAGTATGGCGATAATGCAAGTTTTGGCAGAGCGATATAGAGGAAATATTAAAAATAAGCGCAATAAATAATTTTATAGTAATTTTGTACATAAATAAATTATATGGAAAATCAAGTTCCTACTACTTCTTCCTCATTAAAAAACACTTTTTCAAATATTCTTATGAAAGTTTTAAAATTATTAATTGTTATTATTGTTTTAGGTGCCGTTTTAGCTTGGGGATTGACCCAATTTGCATACTCCGAAGGCGAACGTGCTGGTGTGGTTTCCAAATTTTCTAGAAAAGGGTATGTTTTCAAAACTTACGAAGGCGAGCTCAATGTAGGTGCGCAAGGTCAAGTGAGCAATATGAATCAAAATATTTGGGCATTTACGCTCAAAAATTCAAACGATACCGCTATTATCAATAATTTGGAGGATGCAATGCTCTATGGAAAAAGAGTAAGACTTCATTACGAACAACGAATTTTCAAATTCTTTTGGATGGGAGATAGCGAATTTTTCGTAACTAAAGTGGATGTAGCGAAGTAGATTTTTATTTTAATTTTTCCGCAATCAATGTAATTAAAAGCATAATAAACGTCTTTTCTAATTCAGCTTTTGCGATTTCGCTAGTTTTAATATTAATAACTTGCCTTTGCAATTTTGTTAAGAATGTTTAATGTTGTTTTTGAGAATTCTTTCCCATCTTTATTTTTCTTTTCTTTATTATTAATAATGAAGAAAGTTTTTCTATTTTTCAAATCAATAAATAAATTAGTTGCATTCCCTTTTATGTAGCCTCCGTGCCACAAAATTTGTTTACCTTCTTTGTTGTTTAGAAAAAAACCGTATGCATTAGTAACTTTTAAATTAGAGTCTATGTGTATAGAATTTAAAATAACATCTTTTTTCTCTTGAGGCAGGTTTATTACATAATCTCCAAAGCGTAAAATATCTTCAAGGTTTGTCTCAATATCTCCATCTCCAAAAATATTCTTCCTAAGAAGATTAATTTCATATTCCTTTTTGAAATTAATGGCATCTACATTTTTTTTATTGAAATTTGGTATTACAGAATTGCTTCCATATCTAAAAACTTCATTGTCAATAATTGTATATAGTATACCAATTCTTTTGAAATAAGAAGTCATTATGTTTTGAAATTTATCCGATTGAATCTTTTCAATAATTAAACCAATTAAGAAATAGTTTTCATTGGCATATTCAAATCTCTTAGGCTTTCCTATGTTTTTAAAGCAATGTCTAAGCACATAATGGTATATACCTTGAATTGAATTATCATTTTTGAGTTCATATATTTCTGGGAAAACAAAAAAATAAGGTTCAATATTGCTTGTGTGATTTAAAAGGTCTAATAATGTTATCGAAGTGTCTGGAATATCTTGTAAATATTTCACAACCTTTTCATTTACATTAATATTTTGTTCTAATAACCAAGTGGCATAAATTACTTTTGAAACAGAAGCAATCTTAAACGTATTAGAATTTTGAATAGGTTCTTTTTTTTCAATATCTCTATATCCTCTAGAATAAAATTTAGTTTTTACTGAATCCTTAACTACTAATAAGCCATTAAAATCTCCAACATAGTAAAGAGAATCTAAATATTTATCAACATCTATGTTTTGGCATTGCAAATGAATACAAAAAAAGGTACAAAAAAGCATTAATAAGGTCTTCATAAAAATTTGTTTTATTTACTTATATCTAATTGCAAAAATATTGTTTTTTCTTCAATAATTTTTCAAGGATTTACATTAAACACATCATTTCCTTTTAGAACTACAAGTTCCGTATTTTTGTATCTCTTAAACTCAATCAGTTTTCTTAGATGATTTTGACTGTCGAAAAACTAGATAACAAATTATCATTAGAAATATTGTAGTTGGAAGTCCAAATAAAATACACCCAAAAGGCATCATAAAATAAGGATCTCCAAATGCGCAATGTCCTTGATTTTCATATTTATACCCAGTTATCCAAGCTACAATTTTTCCTGTTGTAAAGGAATACAAAAATAGAATGAGTAATGCGGTTATATTATAAATCAATAACCTAGATATTTTATTTATCCATCTTAAATAACAAATATAAATTGGAACAAAAAGAAATGGTAGAAATATTATTAGTCCCATAATTTAAGAGTATGTTTTTATTTGTATATATTTTAATATTACTTCAATTTTGCTTTTTTAATTGCTTAACAAAGTAACCACCATAATTCAAAAGCTTTTAGTTTTCCATCTTTAAATATGAAAAAAAACGCATCATCATGCTCGTTATTTAATTGAAATCTATACTTACATTCATTTTTAAGTTCTCTAACTTCTTTTTCTTTCATAGGAAATAATTTTTGAAAAGAATCTATAGTTAATTCGCTGTTAAAGACAATATTAAATGGTTTAATTTTTATTGAATTTCTATCTAACTCAGCATATTCAAACAACACCTTATGGCCATTAGAGTTGAAAATTATTTTGTTTGAATATATTGCTTTTAAAGTTCCATTATATTTTATGAATTTTTCTCTTGGATCACTACTTTTCCCATATTTCTTATACATCCAATCTTCATCAAGCCACTCTAAAGGATTTCCACATTCCCATGGCTGAATTTTTGTAGAATCAACTATTTTATATAATTCGTTAAACTTAGATTCATCAATATATAAACTATGATTGTTTAAAAGTACATCATCAAGTGGAATAGTGTCGAATAAATTATCTGTTTGGATTAATTTAGTGGAGTCTTCAATCTTTAATGAATTATTAACTTTTGGTAATTTATCTATAGTTATATTTTCTTTTTTGTTTTTACAAGATAAAATAATTAAAAATAATATTATTAATTTCTTCATAATAATTGTTTTAGTAATAATTATTTCCCTCCCTAAGGAATATCAATATACTTATGCGTCTGCAAGGACAAACTCCAGTTGGGGTTTTCTTTGATAAAATCAATGCATAATTTTGTCATTTCATTTCGATTATCCCATTCAGGTTGGATATACAATTTACAGTTTTTGTGCATTTTGGATTCAAATTCTTTTGCCCAGCGCAAATCATTTTTATGTGCAATCACCACTTTGAGTTCATCGCTAAGCTCAAAATACATTTCCAAAGGCTTTTTGAATCGTTTGGGCGAAAAACAAATCCAATCCCAATCGCCCGAAATAGGATTTGTACCCGATGTTTCTATATGTGTACGAACTTGAAGATTTTGAATCGCTTGAGTCAAAGCCGTTAAATCGTGCATCGTGGGCTCACCTCCAGTAATCACCGCTATTTTTGTGCCGCTATTTTGGGTTAAATCAGCAATAGCATCTATACTCATTTTGGGATGAGCATTTATATCCCAGCTCTCTTTTACATCGCACCACGTGCATCCTACATCGCATCCACCTAGACGGATGAAATAGGCCGCATAACCTGTAAATGCGCCTTCGCCTTGTAGCGTATAAAAATGCTCCATTACAGGGAGGTTCATCATAGCCGAATTAAATTGTAGGGTAAGAAATTTGTTTTTTGCGTGCCAAAAGTGTATTATACAAGAGCATCGTTACGGTCATAGGGCCTACACCACCGGGAACTGGTGTGATATACGATGTCTTGGGCGCTACATCCGCAAAATCTACATCGCCTACAATAGAGTACCCTTTTGGACTATCATCGGCTACACGAGTTATTCCTACGTCAAATACAATAGCACCTTCTTTGACCATATCTGCCTTCACAAAATTGGGATTTCCTACCGCTACGATAAGAATATCTGCTTCACGAGTGTATTTTTCAATGTTTTGGGTGTGTGTATTCAATATCGTAACGGTACAATTTCCGATAGATTTATTCTGTCCCAGCATAATTCCAATTGGTTTTCCCACAATATTGCTTCGTCCAATTACCACACATCGTTTTCCCGTAGGGTCAATATTATTTCGTTGGATCAATTTCAAAATTCCATAAGGCGTAGCAGGCTTGTAACTAGGCAATCCCAGCGCCATCAGCCCAAAATTATGCGGTGTAAATCCATCCACATCTTTTTCGGGATTGATAGCTAAGAGTACATTATTGGCATCAATATGTTTTGGAAGTGGCAATTGAACGATAAATCCATCCACCGTTTCATCTATATTGAGTCTTTTTATAAGTCGTATCAACTCATCTTCGGAAGTTGCATTATCTTTTTTGATCAATGTAGATTCAAAACCACATTCTCTACAACTTTTTATTTTATTATTTACATACGTTTGGCTAGCACCGTCATTTCCTACCAATACAGCCACTAAATGGGGTGGTCTATCGCCTTGCGCAATCATCTGGTCTACCTCTTCTCTTATTTCGGTCTTAATGGTCTTGGAAAGTGCTAATCCATCTAAAATCTTCATTTGAAATTATATTTTGGGTTTGAATACTTCAAAAAATATACATATTCTTGAAGCTATTGTATTTATGTGGCAAAAGTACAAAAAAATATCAAATTGAAAATGAAATAAGGCATTTTGGACTCTGTAAAATTAAAAATATAAATTTTATCCAAATAATTAAAAATAAAAACCTATCTTTGCACACTTTTTTAGAAAATATTTGAAAAAAGAAGAATTATAAAAATTAATAAAATTATATATAATGAAAAGAACGTTTCAGCCATCAAGAAGAAAGAGAGCTAATAAGCATGGTTTTAGAAAGAGAAATAGCACTGTGAGCGGCTACAAAGTATTGCAAGCTCGTAGAAAAAAAGGAAGAAAAAAGCTTACAATTAGCGACGAAAAAAGATTGAAATAATTCAATAGATAAGGTATCGTTGTCTGAAAAAAAATAGTTTTAAATCCTACGAACGCCTCAAAAGCAAGAAATTAATTGATAATTTATTTGCTTCAAAAGGGAGCGTTTTGTTTTCAAAGCATTTAATGCTTAAATATCAGACAGTAGAATCCTTGGATTTTGTTGCTAAAATGGGAGTAACAATTTCCAAAAAAAAAGCAAAAGCGGCTGTAGATAGAAATTTCTACAAACGTATTTTGAAAGAAGCCTATAGACTCCAAAAGAGTCCTCTAATAGAATACCTAGAAGCAAATCAAAAATTTTTGATTTGCTTTTTCGTTTATTTACACATACCTCCGCAAAAAGCTGCTTATCATTTGATTTTTGAAGAAATGAAAGAATTATTGGACAAATTAAACAGAAAGCTATGTTCCACAAAATAATTGCAGCGCCTTTTATCTTTCTCATTCAAGTTTATAAAAAAGTAATTTCCCCAGCACTTCCGCCCGCTTGCAGATATACGCCCACTTGTTCTAGCTATGCCCTAGAAGCCTTCCAAAAACATCCGCTGTATTATGCATTTTATCTCACGATAAAAAGAGTGCTAAGCTGCAATCCTTGGGGTGGACAAGGATATGATCCCGTGCCAGAAAGAGCGGAAAAGTAGTTGAACATTTCGTATTCCACACGTTATTAATATTCACAAAAATATAATAGAAAATTCTCGCAAGATAATTGTACATTTGCAATTATAATACAACATAATATAAACCCATTAATTAAATGATTGAAACCACGCTATTGCTAAACGAAGTAGACCCTTTGGTGCTGTACGGAGTGAATAATGCTAAGCAAGAAAACATAAAAAAAGCCTTTCCCCTTCTCAAAATCGCTTTTCGTGGCGATAAAATCAAAGCGAGTGGCTCGCAAGAAGATTTGAAATTGTTTGAAGAAAAAATGGGGATAATCTTTGAATATATTGATAAATATAATGAAATTTCGCTGAAAGAAATGGATGAATTGCTTCAAAATGATAATTTTATAAGTAATAAATTGCCAAAAAATGCTGGAGACGTAATTGTGTATGGCAATAATGGTCATATTATTAAAGCTCGTACCCCAAATCAAAAATTGATGGTGGAACTTTCCCAAAAAAATGACATTTTATTTGCGGTAGGCCCTGCGGGTACGGGAAAAACCTATACTGCGGTAGCATTGGCGGTAAAGGCTTGGAAAGAAAAACAAATCAAACGAATTATCCTTACACGTCCTGCGGTAGAAGCAGGAGAAAATCTAGGATTTCTTCCCGGCGACCTCAAAGAAAAAGTAGACCCATATCTTCGTCCATTATACGATGCGCTGGATGATATGATTCCTGCCGATAAACTGAATATGCTCAAAGAATCACGCATTATTGAGGTGGCTCCATTGGCGTTTATGAGAGGGAGAACACTTGACAATGCTTTTATCATTCTTGACGAAGCACAAAATGCGACATCTCTACAACTCAAAATGTTTTTGACGCGTATAGGTCCCAATGCAAAAGCAATCGTGACAGGTGATGTGACGCAGATCGATTTGCCCAAATCGCAACAAAGTGGATTGCCCGTAGCACTTGATATTCTTAAAGATATTGAGGGAATTGGGATATTGACGTTGAATAATTCTGACGTGGTGCGTCACAGATTGGTCGCTAAAATTATTACGGCCTATAATTTAAAAAATGAAGCCGATGAAAAATTAGAAAAAGAATTGGCTGAGCGTAGAAAAATTGAAAGAGAAAAAAAATATAAAGAAAAAGATTTATGAATTCATCCTTAAATTACAAATCAGTTTGCCAAGAGTATATTGGAAAAGTAAGAAATGTTTACAAACACGAAAATAACATTTTTATAATTGCTAGCAATAGAATTTCGGCTTTTGACCATATTTTGCCTAGAGAAATTCCGTATAAAGGTGCAGTGCT
>JBIPPG010000206.1:0-4997 GCA_044368545.1 Chitinophagales bacterium
TTGGAGGTGGCGGAGCTCCTTATTTTACTGCTGGAAGATATGTTGTAGCTTTTTCTTTAAAATCTAAGACTCCTTCGGTATTTTCAGGGTCTTCCAAAAATATTTCAGGTGCTATAATGAAGATGTCAAGTACAGTAAATTCTGGATATTCGGATTATACTGGTGCATTTCCTAGTGTATCTATTAGCGATCAAACAAGATATTATTTTGTAATTAAAAGACCCTCGGGAATTATTCCAAATACACCATTTATGGCTATATATATGCAAGATCCTAATAATGATATAATTGGAACAGGAAATGGTTCGGTTGGTACAGTTTATACAGGAAGTGGAAATACTAATTCTCCTTCAGGTGCAGGAGGTGTTTCCACTAGCTTATTTTTCCAAGCTATTGAGGTTTCAACAAAACAATGGTAAAAATAAAATATACTATGAAAATTTTTGATTTTTTAAAATTATTAAAAGTTTTTAGTTATGAAAAAACACATTTTATTATTAATACTTTTTGTATCTTCTAATGTATATTCACAAGTAGGAATAGGTACAAAAACACCGCAAAGTAGTGCTATGCTTGAGTTATCTTCTAGTTTTTGCCTTCACGAATAGCTTTAACTGGCAAGACAGATGTGGCTACTATAGCGAGTCCTGCAACAGGATTATTAATATATAATACAGCTACAGCAGGTACTTCGCCCAATAATGTATTGCCAGGGTATTATTACTTTAATGGAACCTCTTGGGCTCCTTTTGCTACAGGTATACCTGATGCGACAGTTGAGTTTGGTGTCAATTCTAATCCTAATACAACGGGAACCACATTTACGCCCAATACTCCCCAAAGCAAAGATTATATCTATGTAAGTGCCATAGATGGAAGTCAATGGACTTGGAATGGAAGTAATTATATTATATATATAGCTGCTAGTACTCCTTTTTATTTAAATAATACTACTTCCGATGCAGGAAATAACAAAACTAGTGGAATTTCAAGACCAGGATGGATAGCAATTGGGAAGACGGGTGCACCTGAAATGTCTTTGGATGTAGTTAGAGATGGAACCGCACAATACCAACCAGTCGCTAGGTTTTTATGCTCAACAAACACAATAGCAGGCAATAACACTCAATTAATTTATGGTGTATCCCAATCTTATGGAAATGCTGCTGACTGGAGATTCTATTACGCAGGTAACGGAAATGCAAAAAATAGAATTGACTTTGGGTGGTCTGGAATCGTAACACCTTCAATGAGTTATTTAGTAAATGGAAATGTTGGTATTAATATGACAGACCCTTTGTCAAGGCTTGACGTTGAAGGAGCAATAGGGTTTAGAGCAAGGCTTGCATCTTCTAGTACTAGTCAAACAGCTATTGATGGTTCAGTGATTTTCAATGTTGCAGGTGCTGTATATACACTTGAAGCCCCTAGCGCAACAACAAATAAACGTAGAATGATTGTAGCAAAAAACGCTTCAACAGGAAACATTACAGTAACTGGACATATTGATGGAGTAGCGGGAACTAATTTAATAATTCCAGCAGGAGGTAGTCAAATTTTCCATACAGAGGGTACAAGCTGGTATAGTATTTCAGACAATACACCAAATACACAAGCACAAGTAAGTGCAAGAGCTAATAGAGGGAACGATGTAACTTTAGATAATTTAAAATTTAGAGTAGCCGCTTCAGGAAATGCAAGTTTACAGGTTTCAACTGTAACAGGAACAGTTACTTTAAATGGTACATCTACATCAAATAATGAAGCTTATGGATTAGTTGCTGGGTTCACTGCTACAACAACACCTACTTATATTAGACCATCTTTGACATTTGCAAATGCAGGAGAAACTCAAAGATTTTTATTCAATACAAGTGATAATAAATCTTATGAAGTTCGTTTGGTAATAGACCCTGGATATACTTCAAACCTAATCCATATACAACGACTTCATTAAAATTTAAAATAAAAACGATATAAATCATAATGTAATTACCCTTAATGATGGTTTTTATTTGCTAGTTCGGAGCCTTAAATTATTAGTTAAAGTGCTAAATTTATAAAAAAATAAAATATACTATGAAAACTTTTAATTATTTCAAATTATTAAAAGTTTTTAGTTATGAAAAAATACATTTTATTATTAATTCTTTTTGTATCTACTCAAGTAAATTCACAAGTAGGAATAGGTACAAAAACGCCCCATAGTAGTGCAATGCTTGAGTTGTCTTCTAGTAGCAAAGGTTTTTTATCTTCACGAATTGCTTTAACGGGCAAGACCGATGTGGCTACTATAGCGAGTCCTGCAATAGGATTATTAATCTATAATACAGCGACAGCAGGTACTTCTCCTAATAATGTATCGCCAGGGTATTATTATTATGATGGTACAGCATGGGTTGGATTAATAGAAAATTCACCTTTTTATCTAAATAATAGTACAGCTGATGCGGGAAATAATAAGAATACTTCAGTCTATCGTAATGGAAATTTAGGGATTAATCAATCAGTGCCAAAGTTTGGAATTGATGTGAATAACTCTCAGATTAGAGCCTTGAATTCATCTAATTCGAATCAAATATTTATAGATCCTATAGATGCGCTAGGTCCAAAAATTAAGTTTGGAACTTCTTCCGATTCTATTTCTTTTTTTGAAATGGGTGCTTACAGTGGATCAAACAATATTGATAATAAATCAAGAGATTTTAAAATTTTTAATAATACAAATTCGAATGCTCTTGTGGTTAAATCTTCAGGGTATATTGGCGTAGGAACCAACACGCCTTACTCTCAATTTTCAAATACGTCCAATGCCATTCAAGGGACCAATAATATAAGTTCCATCAACGGTGGCTTTACTTGGTCATCGCTTGGTAGTGGATTTTCGGGTAGTTTTTATGGACAACAGCCTGCCTCAGGTGGTTTATTGGTAAAAGTAGCAGGTACATCTGATACGGTATATGCGCTTCAAGTAGGACAGTCTGCAACTCAAACGGGGTTGCCTTCTCCCATTATTTCTGCTATGGCAAGTGGTAGAGTAGGTGTTGGGGTCAATTATCCTTTAGGGCGCTTAGTAGTTAATGATGTTTCATATATTTCATCAATGCCTCTAAGTTCATCAAATTTAATGGATAATTCTACATTCAGACCATTATCTCGATTTCAAACTACAAATGGCGCCAATAATAATGCATTAAGTCATTATATGACAACCACAGCGGTAGGAACGCAAGCACATAATTATTCAACGGGTAGTTCGTTGCCTTATGTGCTTCAGCCTACTGGTGGAAATATGGGAATAGGTGTATTAAGTCCTACTAAAACCCTTGAAGTAGGAGGTGAAGTTAAAATTAATACAGTTACTACAGGTATCGCTTCAGACTCATTACTAGTAATTAATAGTGGAGTTATAAAGAAAAAATCGGTTTCGGTGAATGTAAATGTTCAAACAGCCGACTATACATTAGCTGCTACAGATAATGGTGGGGTGGTTATTGTTAATAGTGCCACAGCTGTTAATATTACGGTTCCTAGCTCGCTATCTACAGGATTTTTTACTCAAATTATCCAAAAAGGAGCGGGGCAAGTTACTGTTGTAGGTGCATCAGGAGTTACTGTAAATAGTGCTTTTGGAACTAAGACTAGGGCTCAATTTAGTGCTATAGGAGTAGTGATGGAAACTACTGCATTTGGTTATGTTACAGGTGACACTGGATTTTAGAATTTGAATTATGAAAAGATTGATTTTATTTTTATTTATAATTATTAGCTTTAATATTTGGGCACAGGAAATACCTGAGTTTATATCACTTAAACCTAAGTATAAATTTTCTCAAATTTTTAATTATACAGGTGCTATCCAAACTTGGACGGTTCCTGCGGGTGTTACTTTTATTTTTGCCGATGTTAAAGGTGCTCAAGGAGGTTCTATGGGATCTTATTTGGGTGGAAAAGGGGGCTGTGTAAGAACACGATTTCCTGTAACTGCAGGTCAAATATTATATATCACGGTAGGTGGTCAATCTACAATTGATACTCCATTGTTTGGATATGCGGGTGCAGGTGGGGTTTCGGTAACATATGGAGTTAAAGCTAGAGCAGGTGGGGGATTGTCTTCAATATCAAGTGCTCACCCAGTTACACAGTCTAATGCTTTTGTGATAGCTGCAGGTGGAGGAGGTTGCACGGCTAGTGGTTATGCTGGAAATGGAGGTGCCGGAGGAGGTTTGAATGGCGTAGGTGCAACATCGAGTTATGGTGGTGTTAATACTCGTGGAGGAGGTGCCTCACAAACAGCAGGTGGTGTAGCAGGAACTCCATATGATGGAAATTCGACATTGCCAGTAGCAGGTATTGCTATAAAAGGAGGAAATGGAGGATATGTTACAGGCGGTAGTGCCGGTTGGAATGGTGGCGGTGGCGGTGGTGCTGGTTATTTTGGAGGTGGTGGCGCTGCAGGAGGTGGTAATGCTCAGGGTTCTGGTGGTGGAGGGTCTTCTTGGACTCATCCTTCTTGTATCAATGTAGAGAATATCACTGGTTATAACTCTGGTCATGGAAGGGTAGTGATTTATTGGTAATAAAAAAGCCTTCACTATGAAGGCTTTCGTTTATAAAATTTTTCAAAGTGTCTCGCAAATCATCAAATCTACTTCTTGCTTGTACGCTTTTTTCCTCAAATCGTTAAGTGCATTAAAAGCAGGACTATTTTTCATATCTTTGATAGCTTGTGCATTGGGAAATTCAAATATTGCTATAGCTTTAATGCCTCCTTGTCCCATGATTTGTTCCGTTGTTTTAAAACGTTGCATATTGTTTCCTCCAAATGCTTTAAATATTTCAATAATTTGTGACAAATAAATTTGAAAACTAGGCATATCATCCGTATTGGGTACGGCATTGATAATTAAAAATGTTTTTGATTCGTTCATGGTTATTTATTTTTATTTAAATGTTTTTTTATTTCTATAAGTTTAGCTTGTTTTAAATCAAATTTT
>JBIPPG010000207.1:0-4975 GCA_044368545.1 Chitinophagales bacterium
TTATAGCCTCTATAGTTACTTCTTTGATTTGTTTTTGAGCTATCAGAGCATTATAAAAAAACAAGATTGTAAAAGTAATAAAAAAACGAAACATATATATTGTTATTTAGAATAATTATAAATAGAGTGCAAATGTATTTATTTTTTGAAAAATATAGCTAAATTATTTTAAATAATTCTAAATAGTGATTTTAATTGTAAGTTAATCATAGTGTTATGTTTTACTTTTAGTTAAATTTTTTTTATTATTTTTGCATAAAAAATCCTATGAATATCCCAAAAACAAACTATTACAACTTTTTGCTAGAAAAAGTACCCACAAATTATAGGTATTTATGTAATGATTTAGATGCTTTATTTCTTGAAGAATACGAGTTTGTATTTTCAAGCATCCATAGCGACATCCGCGCCCAAAAATTATTGGATTTTTACCAAATTCCAAATGCTACAGCCATCGATTATAAATTAAAAAAGATTGACTGTGGCAATTTTTATGTAATAGCGCATATTCGTTTCAAAGGGATGCAGCGCAATGCTCCATTTGTAAGTATAGAATATATAAGCGAATCGCATAGCGTTTTTTATGAAAATATTGAAGCCGTAAAACTTAAAATTTTAGAAGCATTTTCTGTATTCGATACCCATTTAGTTAGATTATTAATAAATCCAGATGATATAAAGTATTTACAAAACTTTGAAAAAGATATTTCGATGTTGGCTGTGGCTATCAAGGATTTTCAGCATTTTGACATCCCAAAAATGGAAATAGATATTGTAAAAGGTATGAATGACAAGGAATATGAACAGTATTGTGC
Source organism: Chitinophagales bacterium (assembly GCA_044368545.1). Classification (GTDB taxonomy): domain Bacteria; phylum Bacteroidota; class Bacteroidia; order Chitinophagales; family JADJOU01; genus CHPMRC01. The sequence continues at coordinate 816 of JBIPPG010000207.1, forward strand.
AGAATATGAAGCATTTCTCCAAAAAAATGAAAATTTAAGAGGTAATGTTCTTCCCGAACCATTAAATGTATTGAATTCTAAGGCAGAAAAAGGCTACTTATTCAAAATATTATATGAAAATCAATGCGCAGGATGGGTTGCCTTGGATGAAAATCACGAATTTTTCGTAAAAGGAAACGTGGTATGGGACAAAATAATCTATGAACCCTTCCAAGGAATGAATCTAAGCTATGCGGCACTATCAAAAATCATAAGACTTAAGGAATTCCCAAAAGAAGAATTTCTTCATGGTTGGATAGATCCTACCAATTTTGCTTCTTATAATTCGGCATTGAAATCGGGTAGAACAGAAGTTTTGATGAGTGTTTTTCTATAACTTTATCTTTTTCTAATAAAAAACACCGCATTATCTATGTAGTATCGAGTTTGATTTTCCAGTTTATTTCTATTTATGGAACCAAATTCTATTTTAATTTGATAAGGCCCCAAATCCTTTGAAACAGATAAATCTTTAGCGGTATCGTCACCTTCCATAGTTTTATAGGGTTTGAATTTTTCGATAATCAATGGCATAAAATCCACCGTAGTTTTTTCATTGAGCGTCAATTTGTAAAAAGGCGCATCGTTGTAACTATTTTGTTCCAATTTGAATTGATCTCCATTAATATTAACCTCATTTCTATTCAATTGATTTTCGGTAACAATATAGCTATAGCCTTGTGCGTTGAAATACGTGTTTTGATTATAAAGTATAAAATTATTTGAACGATAATTGTCTTTTTTATATATAATGTTTGTGAATAATCCATTGATATGCCATATTTTATCGTTTTTAAATGATTTTTTTACATCGTCATTCAAATAAGAGGCTAGAGACTTATTCTTGAATCGCTCGCTCAAAAATTCAAATTTATCTACTATATTATCTGCCACCGAATCGGCTATTTCTTTTTTGAAATCTATTTTGCCATTGACCAAAAGTTGATTTTCGGTCAATAATTTTTTCAAATCGTTCTCTTGACTGCGAACGGAAACCGAAAACACATTGAAATAAGGCACAATCAACGACAACGCTAAGATGAGAAATAGCGAAATTGGGATAATTTTGATATGCGTTTTTTTGAAAAATAAAAAATAACAAACCATCCCCACAAGCCAAACAGCGGTGAGTAGGACAAAGCATCGCGCCTCGGTAAAACCATATTGAAGCAATCGAGTATTGATGGCTATAAATAATAGAATTATTAATGGAATCAAAGTATAAAAGAAAATTTTATGAAACCAATGCACCCAAGATTTGGCGCCTTGCTCCCTAAGCGGATGCACCAATAATAATGCCAAAATTCCAAAAATAGAATACGCCAGCACCATATAAGAAACCCAACCGTGCGGAAGGTTGAAACTTATCAAGATTTTGAACATATAAAGATACAAAATTACGCCGTAAAGAAGTAATAATGGAATCAATATGAATTGTGTGAAAAATTTTAGCACAATGGGGTAGAGGTCATTGGCTTCCATTTTTTCAAGTCCACCTTGCTGAAACAATAAAAATATAACTGTACTACCAAAAATACCAAGAAAAACGGCTATTTCGGGGTATATTTTTTCTTTAAAATCAATACCAAACAAATTCTCTATGGCTGCTAATGCCAATAATACACCTGCAGTAAGCACACCCGTAAAAATTCCCGTTTGTATCAATCCTATAAATAGACTTTTGTTGTATTGCCAAAAAGGAGCTTCTTCGCTAGACTTCCAATAAGGCGCAAATGATACTAGAAGATGTGAAAGAACAAAGCTAGATACTATGATAAAAACATAAACTACATTTAACTTTTCTTTTTCTGAAGGTAGCATAAAGAAAAATCCGACCAAAATTAAAATTCCCGAAATTTCGTAAAAAATCCGTTTGCCAAAACGCTGTGAAATCATATTAAATGCAAAAAGAAGTGAAATTCCCAATGCAGATGTCACTAAAATTCGGAATAATAAATATTCGTTTTTATCGGAAATCTTAGAATCTTCAATTAATATTATAGCGCAAGCCGCCATAGCAATAGAAGAAAGTATAACGGATGTATATTTTTGAAAAATAGTACCCAGTTTTTGAAAAGATTGAAAGATTTTATTAGTCATTGACTTAGATTTTCACAAAAGTAATGCTATTAATTTATTATACATACTTAAAAGATGTAAAAAGTAGGGTAGGAATTGTTAAAAATATAAAAAAGAAAGGAAAATGTAAAATCAAAAGTTAAAAAGCATATATTTTTACATCCTAAAACCTAAATAAAATGAAAATAAAACTATTCTTAGCAGGGTGTATATTCTTATTGTCAGTCAATTTAACTGCACAATCTACCGAATGGCTCAATACAACACAAGGCAGTTCGCACGAGTTTTCAAATGACATTGCATTAGACGATTCTGGGAATATATATCAAGTGGGTAGTTTTATTGGTACGGTGGATTTAGACCCTACTTCGGGAGTGTCTAGTTTTACTTCAAATAATAACTCTGAAGATTGTTTTATCCGAAAATTTGATGCAAATGGAAATTTTCTTTGGGTGAAATCGATTGGGAGTATATCTACAGAATATTTAAGAAAAATTGAGGTTTTTAATGACACTATTGAATTCTTTTTTCTTGCAGGCGATACGATGGATTTAGATCCCAATATCGGTATCGTAAATTCTAATGGTGGAGGGTTCGTATTAGCAAAATATGATCTAAACGGAAATTTTATTTCCTATTTACAGAAAAATTCAGGATTTAATCAATTAATGTTTTATAGAATTGGTAATTACAGGTATGCTCATAGCAACTATTCCTCAATTGATGTGGATTTTGGAAATAATACTCAAATAATTTCAGGTGATCCTAATTATTATAATAATTTATTCATTGCAAAATATGACTTGAATTTTAATTTAATCTGGTATAAAACAATAAAAGATAATAATCAAATAGAGATACAAACACTTAAAATTGATAATAATGAAAATGTAATTTATGGCGGTTCTTTTAAAGGAACTTTCGATATTAATCCCGACACAGGAGTAAAAATGTTAAGTGAATATTCAACAAACTATGTGAATTATTTTATCTCTAAATTAGATAATTTAGGAAATTTTATTTTTGGAAAATCAATTCCTGTGAAAAACACAACGGTAGATTATGAATTAAAAACTTTAATATTAGATAATAATGAAATTTTTATAGCAGGTCAATTTTCAGATTCAATGGATTTAAATCCTGATGAAAATATAGCAGAAACTGTTTATTCTCCTGGAATCTTATCTGGCTTTATTTTAAAATTAGATAATAATGGAAATAAAATTCTTGGAAGTAAATTTGGAAGCAATGGCGCAAATGTATATGCATTTATATTTGACAATATTACAAAAGATGGTTCTAACGATGTGTATCTTAATGGAAGATTTATGGGAAATATGGATTTTGATATTTCTACTGCCAATGTTATGAGGAATCAAATAGGAAGTCAGGTAGATTTTTTTGTTGTAAAATACTCTAAAAATGGACTTTATAAATGGGTTAAACAAATTGATATTGAATTAAATAGTACTAACTTAGGATATTATACTGACCAAGCTGTATTTAGCAAAGTCCTCGTAGCTCCCAACCAAAAAGTATTTGCCACAGGAAGCTTTTTTGGCAATACCGCCAATTTTGATACCGCCAATACCAACTTCACCGCCACGCCACCCAATGGAAAATACGAAGGTTTCTTAATGCGATTCAACCAGCCTGTGGTTTCTTTATCCATAGATATTCTTGATTTTTATGGAAATGCAAACCAAAAAGAGCATAAAAATCAGTTGTATTTGAAGTATTTTACCGATGAAAACAAGCAATATTCCTACAATGTGTTGAAAAGCAAAGATGGAATACAATGGGAAACCATTCTTAAAAAACAAGCGCAAATCAATAGCACCGAAAATCAATATTTTGAAGATCAAAATCCCTTTTCGGGCATCAATTATTATAAAATAGAAATATTTGAGAATGATCGTTTTTTGAAAAATTCAAAGATAATAGCCGTTAATTATCTATCAAATGATTATAAATTAAGCTATTATAATGGTGCGTTATATTCTACTATAGAAAATGACAAAATAGAAATCTATGATTTAATG
>JBIPPG010000013.1:0-16460 GCA_044368545.1 Chitinophagales bacterium
CCCAACCACACCTGGAATGCCTGGCGATAGCCCCGGGAAAGTAGGCGCTTATATCGGCTGGCAAATTGTCAAAAAATTTATGGATAAAAAGAATATTTCTTTAAAGGAATTAATTTCTTATTCGCCCAAAGAGATTTTGAAAATTGCAAATTATAAGCCCAACAAATAGTGTCTATTTTATTAGAAAATTATAAAAATATCTTAATAACCTTTTGAGAATTAATCCTATAATTTTTGCATCTTTGTAGATTAAAAAATTAAGCATAAGGCTATGGCTAATAATGAAATGCAATCCTATTTTGACAAAAACAAAGGCTCAAAAGTCCTTGGGTTTGGGTTGCTAGCGCTATCCTTGTTGCTTTTTTTTAGTATTTTTTCTTATATAATATATTTTCGGACCGATCAAAGCCTTGCTATTGGAGGATGGAGCGAAATAAAAAAAATTGAATATTATCAAACCCAAAACTGGATAAATAAAATCGGACTGTTTTTTGGATATTTCTTTGTAGACAGTTTGTATGGCTTATTTTCATTTCTTGTGCCCTATTTTTTATTTATCATTAGTATCAATTATATTTTCCAAAAAAGAATATTTTCAATTTTAAAAAATTTGGGCAATATTCTATTGACACTTTTTTTTGGATGTAGTTTTGCTTCATTATTTCAAATTAATCTTTTAAAATTCATAAATATCCCACTTGGCGGTGCTTTAGGAAATTACGTAGCGGGAAAAGAAGGCCTACTCTACTCAAATATTGGATTTATTGGCATATTGGTATTATTAAGTATTATGCTATGGCTTGTACTTACTCTGTTATATGATTTTAATATTCAAAAATTTAGTTTTTCGAATTTTACCAAAAAGTCAAATAATACCACAGATGCTTTCATAGCCGAAAATAAAAAAACAGAGGAAGAAGAGCCCAAAAAGCATTACGATACGCTTTTTGAAATGGATAATATAGAAATAGCTACTATTCCATCCGCAGAAACTTCTAAAGATCAACCTACTATACAATTTGATATCGTAGAAGAAGAAGAGGAAATTGGAGAACAGGAAAATCCCAAAATTGAAATTGTAGCCCCTTCGATTGAATTGGATTTTGATTTTGAAGAGCACGAAATTATTGAAGAAGAAAAGCCCGAGGAGCCTTTGCCTTTTGAATTAATTGAAATAGCCCCCGAAAAAGAAGTATCTAATGCAGACGAGTTGATTCAAGAGCGTTTTGAAAATTTACCCCCCTATGATCCTAGAAAGGAATTATCTATGTATCAATTTCCTAGTATAGATTTGATGGAAAACCATGGAAATGGAAAAGCTATTGTAGATAAAGACCAACTGGAGCAAAATAAAAATCAAATTATTAAGACACTCAATGATTTTAATATAACGATTACGAGTATTAGAGCTACGGTAGGGCCTACAGTTACGCTTTATGAAATTACTCCTTCGGCTGGAGTTCGAATTTCTAAAATAAAAAATCTCGAAGATGATATTGCGCTAGCGCTTGCAGCACTTGGAATACGTATTATTGCGCCCATTCCCGGCAAAGGCACTATTGGTATAGAAGTTCCCAATATTCACAAACAGATTGTGAGTATGAAATCGGTAATCCAATCTGAAAAATTCCAATCTTCAACTATGGAACTGCCTTTGGCACTTGGAAAAAATATTTCCAATGAAGTTTTTGTAGCCGATTTAGCAAAAATGCCCCATTTACTAATGGCAGGAGCTACAGGAAAAGGGAAATCTGTGGGAATCAACTCTATTTTGATTTCTCTTTTATACAAAAAACATCCTTCCGAACTTAAATTTGTATTGGTAGACCCTAAAAAAGTAGAGTTAAGTATTTATTCAACCATTGAAAAACATTATTTAGCAAAACTGCCAAATGAAGAAGATGCAATCATTACGGATGTAAGAAAGGTAGTAAATACCTTAAATTCGTTATGTATAGAAATGGACGACCGATATGATTTACTTAAAAAAGCACAGGTAAGAAATCTCAAAGAATATAATGAAAAATTTGTAGCACGCAAATTGAATCCGCTTAATGGACATAAATTCTTGCCTTATTTTGTATTAATTATAGACGAATTTGCCGATTTAATTATGACGGCTGGCAAAGAGGTAGAACTTCCAATTGCACGTTTGGCGCAGCTGGCCAGAGCAGTAGGTATCCATTTAATTGTAGCTACACAACGTCCGTCAGTAAATGTTATTACGGGATTGATAAAGGCTAATTTCCCAGCTAGAATATCTTTTGCAGTATCATCTGCAATAGATAGCAAAACTATTTTGGATACCAAAGGAGCCGAACAATTAATAGGACAAGGAGATATGCTCTTGAGCCTTGGAAGTGAATTAATCCGTCTTCAATGCGCATTTATCGATACGCCAGAGGTAGATAGAATAGGGAAATTTATCAATAAACAACAAGGATTTGGTGGGGCTTATGACTTACCTGAATATTATGGAGAAGATGAAGCACCGCAAATGTCGTTTGAGAAGAAAGATTTGGATGAATTATTTGTAGATGCTGCAAGAGAAATAGTACTGAGTCAAATGGGATCTATATCTTTGATTCAGCGAAAACTAAGCCTAGGTCACAATCGTGCTGGAAGAATTATAGACCAGTTAGAAGCTTTTGGGGTCGTAGGCCCCAATAAAGGGAGCAAACCACGTGAAGTTTATTTCAAATCATTGGATGAATTAGAACGTCATCTTGAAACATTGAGATAATCCAAATTAATTTTTAATTTAACACAATTTCATAAGCATTCATTTCCAACACGTTATATATTAATAAAGAAATAATTAAAAAAACAGGGTTGACATTTATCAAAAAGGTCTTATCTTTACATTAGGTTTTCATAGTTGTACGCAAGTACAGTTGTGTTAGTTTTGTTTTCATAGTATTCGGCCTTAAACATTCCCCTGTTTAAGGCCGTTTTTTATTCAGGAACATCGTCCTACAATAATATTTTAAAAAAAATGTTAAAATTTTATTTTTCCTATTGACATTTATCAAAAAGGTCTTATCTTTGCATTAGGTTTTCATAGTTGTACGCAAGTACAGTTGTGTTAGTTTTGTTTTCATAGTATTCGACCCTAAACATTCCCCTGTTTAGGGTCGTTTTTTTTCAGAAATATTGTACTACAAATAGTATTTTTTAAAAAATGTTAAAATTTTATTTTTCCTATTGACATTTATCAAAAAGGTCTTATCTTTGTACTAGGTTTTCATAGTTGTACGCAAGTACAGTTGTGTTAGTTTTGTTTTCATAGTATTCGGCCCTAAACATTCCCCTGTTTAGGGCCGTTTTCTTTTAGACGAAAACTCATTCTAAAAAACCAAAACTAATCTAGTTTTATTTCACATAAAAATATATAAAAAAAGCATATTCCTATTGACATTTAGCAAAAAGACATTATCTTTGTACTAGGTTTTCATAGTTGTACGCAAGTACAGTTGTGTTAGTTTTGTTTTCATAGTATTCGACCCTAAACATTCCCCTGTTTAGGGTCGTTTTCTTTATAACAAAATCCAATAAAAATTACTATTTCAACCCTATTAGATTATAAAACAAGGTTTGTAGCTTGGCTCTATAATTTCCAGAAATCATTTTTTTATTTTCAGCATCGGGATAAATTCGATTGGATAAAAAGACATAAACCAATTCATGGTCTGGATCGGCCCAAGCACAAGTACCTGTAAAACCAGTGTGACCAAAGGTATTAGCAGAACAAAGTGGCGATGTAGGCCCGTCTTTTTCGGGTTTATCAAATCCCAGTCCTCTTCGTGAAGATTCGCTTTGCTGCGACGTAAACTGTTTTACCGTCAATTCATTGAAATATTTTTTTCCATTCAATGTACCATAGTTCATTAGCATTTGCATAATTTCGGCAACATCTTTGGCTCTCCCAAATAATCCTGCATGTCCAGCCACGCCTCCATAAAGTGCAGCTCCTTGATCATGCACATAGCCATGCACTAATTGCTTTCTAAAAGCTATGTCATATTCTGTAGGCGCTATATTTTGTAGCGAAACTGATTTATATGGATTAAATGTAAGCTTCAAATTCATTGGCTTGAAAAAAGATTCATATACAAATTTATCCAATGGCGTATTTGAGATAGATTCTATTATTTTTTGCATAGTGTACATACTCAAATCTGAGTATTTGTATTTACCTATTCCCGATAGCTTTGAATGAGACATTTCGTACCACATAGAATCTTTGAAATCTTCACGAACATAAAGATTTTCGGCTACTTTCACATTAAACTTACCCTCATTAGCCATACTAAAATACTGAAAATAATTATCATTATTAAATCGTTGATAAAAAGGAATAAAAGGTGCGAAACCTGCAGAATGCGTCATTAATTGGCTCACAAAAACATCTTTGATAGTAGCTGTAGAGTCTAGGGTTATATAATCTTTTACTTGTCCATATATTCTTATGAGTCCCAAATCTTTCAATCGCATAGTAGCAAGAGTAGTCGATAAAATTTTTGTCAATGAAGCCAAATCATACAAATCATCTTTTGTCACCTTTTTAGATTCCAAAGCATACGTTTGTGTGCCATAAGCTTTGTTAAAAATCTCTTTCCCCTTGTGGTACACTACTACCTGACAGCCGGGCGTAGCACCATTAGTAATCATTTCATCACAGAAAAAATCAACTTTTTCAATTCCCTCCTTAGACAACGGCGTGTATTCCAATTCTTCTTCTGGAAGTATCTCAAAAGAAGTAATCTTATTTTTTTCGTCGATTTTGTTTCCTTCTTTGTATTTGCCCACCGATACAGGCAATTTTCCAATAGGGTTCCAACGATTATTCAAAAAATTGTAAATGCTGGTGTGTGTAAAAACATTGTCTTCATAAGCCACCAACACATTTTTTGCATTCTGAAAATATATCAATCCATAGGGATTTCCCATCCAAATATTCAATACATTTGGGAAAGAATTGATTTGAGAAATAAAATTTGTCATCGATACGTTGAGTCCAAAATTCTTATTTGCGTGTTGCGATAAATCATTATAAGCCACTACGATATTGTCAAATCCTGATAAAATATCATAGATTCTAAACATTTCATTGATATCCGCATTTTTTGACAGCGATACTACTTGATAATTGGACATATTCATCGCCCAATTTCGCAGGTAATTATCATTGAGGCTTCCTACTGTTATCAATAAATTTTTGGAAGTAGGATTTTGAAGTCTTTTTACAAAATCCTTATCTTCCGAAATATAAGTCAATGAATGATCGTACAATTTCTGACAAAATTGAAAATGTTCGTGATTGCTAGGGGTATTGATATAAGAAAAATTTGGCTGAAATGAAAAGGGACTATTCGCTATCAACTTACTTTTAAACAATAAAATTTTATAAATTCTATTATGAAAATCAACGAAATTTTCCTCGCTCATTGAGATATATTCTTCAATTTTGGTCAATGCAATGGGCATATTTTCAGAAAAAACCAAAATATCCATTCCCGCTTTATACCCCTCTAATTCAATATCGCCGGGTTCAAATTTAGTTTTGGCTCCTTTCATATTGAGGGCATCCGAAAACACTAGTCCTTTAAAACCCAATTTGTTCTTGAGCAAATTGGTAGAAATTTCCCAAGACAAAGAGGCTGCTCTTCCTGTAGAATCCAACGCAGGCACATTGAGATGTCCTACCATAGCGCTCCAGATATTTTTCTTGATCAATTCTCTAAAAGGATATAGCTCCAAATCCTCCAATACATTTTTGGGTTTATTGATAGTAGGTAAATCTTTGTGGCTATCCTTATCGGTATCGCCATGTCCCGGAAAATGTTTGAGATTGGCCATTATGCCTTCGCTTTGCATTCCCAATGCGTATTTTTCTGCTTTAGCCGTAACATTATATTTATTTTCACCAAAAGAACGATAATTAATCACAGGATTTCGGGGATTGACATTCACATCTACATCGGGTGCAAAATTCACTTGCAAGCCCATACTTCGGCACTCTTTACCAATGTTTTTGCCCATTTGGAAAATCAAATTATTGTCTTGAATAGCCCCCAAGGTCAACTGATAAGGGTATTTCAACGCATTTTTTATACGCATACTCATACCCCATTCTCCGTCTATTGACATCATCATAGGCACTTTGGACATACGCTGAAATTCTTGAATCCAGTCTACTCCTACTTGATATTCGCCTTTCATAAAAATAGCACCTCCAAGGTTGTACTGCGCTATGGCGTCCATTATCTCTTGTTTTCGTTTCAAATGCGAATAATCGGGATGAATATCCAACATAAAAAGCTGTCCAATTTTTTCACGCAAAGTCATTTGTTGCATAACACTATCGGCCCAAGTAGAATCCACTTTTGAAAAAGAAATATTTTGAGAAAATGAATGAAATTCAATCCCAAAGATTAACGACAAAATCAAACTAATTTTTATAACATTTTTCATTCAATATTCATTTTTTGGATTCTTTGAATCAAAGAAAATATGGACAATTTACAAATTTAATTCAATTTGTGCTATTTTCAAATTTATAAATCCACAATAGAATTTAATTGACTAATAAAAAAAACATTATTTTTGCTCATAATGACACTATCCTTTGGCAATTATTCCATAAAAATACAAACTATAGACAATATTCGTCGTGTCTATGATATTGTGCGAAACAAATGGATTATACTAACTCCCGAAGAGCAAGTAAGACAGCTGTGGCTTCACTTTCTCGTTCACGATTGTAATATTCCTCCAACTCGGATAGCCGTGGAAAAACTATTCAAAGTCAATACCAAAAACAAACGTTTTGATATATGTGTATTTGACCTAGATGCCAAACCTTATTTGCTCATTGAATGTAAACAACCCAATGTAAAATTGGTACAACCAGCCCTAGACCAATTAGCTATCTATAATACACAATTGCTCGCCACAAGATTTGTAGCGAGCAACGGCATTTCTCATATTGGTATTATTTCAAAAAACGAAAAACTATTTCAAGTCAACCGTTTTGAAGATTTATTGTAGAATTTTTCACCCCTATTTCATAAAAATCATTTTGGTTTGAAAAAGCAAAATTGGTATTAGTGAAAAAACTCGTGTGGCTTTTGCGCGCGAGATAGTAGCGGCATCCTCCGAAGCCTTTTGGCGAGGAGATATAGCGGAAAGCTCGATTACGCGCCCTAAAAAGTATACTAAAATTTCAAAAAATTAGTTAGGGCTTGTTGTTTAATGTGTAAATAATTGTAAATCATAAAATTACATATCAATAAAGGAGCTATAAGTGCAAGCTATTTTTGATATAAATACCATAAAATCGTTTTTTATCCTTGCAGAATATTTCTACAAATTACACTACTCAGAAATTAGTCATCTACTTTGTTACAGACTATTCGTAGTATTCAGATACGACTTCATAGTCTGTTCCTCGTATCTAACCAATTTCTGAGTAAAACAGCAAGCCCTAGTTAATTACAAAGTTATAAAATAAGGCGTGATTGGACTTAAACCACCCCTTGGTCAAGCATTGCATCGGCTACTTTTACAAATCCAGCAATATTTGCACCTTTTACATAATTAACGTCATCGCCTTCTTTTCCGTATTTGATGCAAGCTGCGTGGATATTTTTCATAATATTGTGCAATCTTTCGTCTACTTCTTCTCTTGACCAAGATAAACGCAATGAGTTTTGGCTCATTTCCAACCCACTGGTAGCTACTCCACCAGCATTGGACGCTTTACCCGGCGCATACAATACTTTTTTCTCAATAAAATAAGCAAAAGCTTCTGGCGTACAAGGCATATTGGCTCCTTCTGCTACAGCTATTACATTATTATTTACCAAAGTTTTGGCATCGTTCAAATCCAATTCATTTTGTGTAGCACAAGGCAATGCAATATCGCATTTCACTACCCAAGGACGAGCATTTGGGATAAATTTACCGCTAAATTTTTCAACATATTCTTTAATTCTACCTCTCTTTACATTTTTGAGTTCCATTACCCAAGCTAATTTTTCGGCATCAATTCCATTCTCGTCATAGAGTGTACCTTCGCTATCGCTTAGCGTTATAACTTTTGCGCCCAACTGCGTTGCTTTTTCACAAGCATATTGTGCTACGTTGCCCGAACCTGAAATAGCTACTATTTTTCCTTTAAAACTATCATTTTTGGTTTTAAGCATTTCTTCGGTAAAATAAACGCAGCCATAGCCTGTAGCTTCGGGTCTTATAAGACTTCCGCCCCAAGTAGCTCCTTTTCCCGTCAATACACCTGTAAATTCATTTCTCAATCTTTTGTATTGTCCATACATAAATCCTATTTCGCGTCCTCCAACGCCTATATCTCCTGCTGGAACATCGGTATCGGCACCAATATGCTTGCTCAACTCGGTCATCATACTTTGACAAAAACGCATCACTTCATTATCCGATTTCCCTTTTGGGTCAAAATCCGAGCCTCCTTTTCCACCCCCCATTGGCAAGGTAGTCAATGAATTTTTGAAAACTTGCTCAAAAGCTAAAAATTTCAAGATGCTTAAATTTACAGATGGATGAAAACGCAAACCGCCTTTGTATGGACCTATAGCCGAATTCATTTGAATGCGATAGCCTCTATTGATTTGCACTTCGCCTTTGTCGTCTACCCAAGGCACACGAAACATAATGACACGCTCTGGCTCTGCTATTCGCTCCAAGACCTTAGCTATTTTATATTTTGGATTTTCTTCTATAAATGGAATCACGGTTTCGGCTACTTCCGTTACGGCTTGTATAAATTCAGGTTCATTGGGATTTCTTTTCAAAACACTCGCAATAAACGCATCGATCTCTTTTTGATATTTTGACATATATTATATTTTTTGGTTATCACAAAAGTAATAGATTTTATTATTTAGGCCAAAAAATAATTTACTTTAATTTTTAAAAATTAATTTATCTTTGGCAAATGCAATTTAGAGCCAAAGACATAGCCCAATTAATAGGCGGAGAAATTATAGGAAACGAGAACAATGTGGTATCTCGATTTTCAAAAATTGAAGAAGCGCAAGCCGATAGTATTTGTTTTTTTAGCAATGAAAAATATGCCAAATACCTAGAGAATACTAAAGCATCTGTTTTGCTTGTATCAAAGAATTTTTCATACAAAATTCCTGAAACGACCACGCTGATAAAAGTAGAAAATGCATACGAAGCTACTGCCAAATTATTGCATTTTTATCAATCCAATGTACATAAAACGGGCGTGGAAGAGCCTAGCTATATAGATAAGAACGCTTTGATAGGCGATGACATATATTTAGGCGCTTTTTCATACATTTCCGAAGGTGCTCAAATAGGCGATAATGCCAAAATCTACCCCAATGTATTTATTGGAAAAAATGTAAAGATAGGCGAAAATACTATTATTTATTCTGGCGTAAATATCTACCACGAATGTGAAATAGGCAATAATTGCATTCTTCATTCTGGTGTAGTGATAGGAAGTGATGGTTTTGGTTTTGCACCTACACTCGATGGCAGTTTTTCAAAAATCCCTCAAGTGGGCAATGTAGTAGTAGAAGATTTTGTAGAAATAGGCGCAAATACGGTCATAGACCGCGCTACGATGGGAAGTACACGTATTCAAAAAGGCACGAAACTAGACAATCTAATCCAAATAGCGCATAATGTATCGATAGGACAAAATACCGTAGTAGCGGCACAAGCGGGTATTTCGGGCAGTACCAAAATAGGTAGCCAAGTAATGATAGGCGGACAAGCGGGCATAGTGGGCCATATAGAAATAGCTGATGGCAGCAAAATCAACGCTCAAAGCGGTGTATCAAAAGCGCTGAAAGAAAAAGGAAGCGCCGTAACGGGCTCTCCTGCTTGGGATTATTCCAAAATGCTGAAAGCACAGGCTTTAATCAAAAAACTTCCTGAGCTATTTGAACGAATTTTGGATTTAGAGAAGAAGGTGAAGTAAAAATTATTTTGACTTTCTAAACCAATAAAACAAAGGCACACCCAATAATACTATCAAAATACCCGGATAAGTATATTGAGGTTTTTCGCTCATTAATATAAATAGAATGACCGAAGCTAATACGATGTACAAGATAGGCAAGAAAGGATACAACGGCACTTTGATAGGTCTTGGCGCATCGGGCATCGTTCTACGCAATACAAAAATCCCAAAAATAGTAAGTATGTAAAATAATATTACAACTCCCATAATATAATCTAGCAAATTGCCGTATTGTCCCGAAATACAGAGCATACTCGCCCAAAAACACTGTCCCCAAAGTGCAACGGATGGCACCAATGCCTTATTTATTTTTTTAAATTTTTGAAAAAACATTCCTTCTTCAGCCATTTTATATGACGTTCTTGCGCCCATAATAATGAGTCCATTGTTACATCCAAATGTAGAAATCATAATCAATATCGCTATAATTACCGTAAAGGTATTGCCCCCGATCAACGAAGCGGCCGCCGCTGCCACACGGTCTTCCGAAGCAAATTGTATGCCTCGTTCCATTATAGTAGCTCCCGCTTCTACGCCTTGTAATGGCAAAATACATAAATAAACGATATTGATAAGCAAATACAAAATAGTGACTAAAAGTGTTCCAAAAATCAACCCTCTCGTCAAGGTTTTTTCAGGGTTTTTCACTTCGCCACCTATCATAGTTATATTATTCCAAGCATCGCTCGAAAACAAGGTCCCCACTTGACATACTCCCAAAGCTATTAAAATCCCAAATGGGCTCAACACATTCATCAATCCATTTTCAGTTCCCTTAGCTACTTGTTTTGCTTCAAAGATATTAGAGAAATTAAGCTGAAACACTTCGGGATTAAAGCCTAGCCACAACCCAAAAATGATTATGAGTATGAGTGCAATAATTTTGGTACTGCTAAAAAAATTCTGAACTATTTTCCCCAATTTCACGCCTTTGGTATTGATAAAAGTAAGCAAAACGATGCTCAATATTGCTACCAATCGCTGTGAGGTAAGTTGAATAGAGGTATTTCCCAAACTAAAAAACACTATTTTATCACTGATGACTTCGGGCAATAAAACGCCAAAATATTTTGAAAAAGCGACCGCTACCGCTGCAATCGTTCCCGTTTGTATCACTGCAAAAAATGCCCATCCGTACAAAAATCCCACTAAATTGCCATACGTTTTTTGTAGAAATACGTACTGCCCGCCTGTAGTGGGAAACATCCCCGCTAGCTCTGTATAACAAACCGCTCCTATCAATGTGAGCACTCCAGCCAACGCCCACGCTACGAGTAGCCACCCAGAAGAGCCTACTTGACGCGCCACATCGGCACTGACAATAAAAATACCCGAACCTATCATAGAACCCGCCACTAACATTATTGCATCAAAAAGTTTAATTTCTTTCTTAAGTTCAGCCATTTTTTTGAATTTAGAAAGACAAATATAATTCCTTTATCCAAATACAAAAATAATTTATGATTATTACTAGGGCACACGCATTTAAAGATTTAATTATTAGATTCCTCCCTATGGTCGGAATGACTGTGTTTTTTTGTAAAGTCTTGGGGGTAAAACGATTTCTTCGCTAGCGAAGAAATCGTTTTACCCCCCATTTATATCCTATAAAGCTAGTCATTCCGAATGTAATGAGGAATCTTTATACAAAATTGTTTAAATGCGTTTGCCCTGGATTATCACATCTTCAAAAAAACTATTGAAAACAAATATCTCAAAAGAATTTGCTTTTGTAATTATTCTACAATACCTTTGTGAATCATTAAATACAATATATGACATCCATACAAATTAGTTTGCAAAACATTCAAACCGAAATTGACGCCAGTTTTTTATATAAATTATTAGCGGAAAACGAAGAGGATATTCATGTAGCGCATGTTTTCAATCAAATGAGTGAGATAGAACATTCACATGCGCTAGCATTTGCTCAAAAAAATAATATTCCAATAGAAAATCTTCCAAAGCCTTCTACTCGCGCCACAATCTTGGCAAAAATTGGACAAATCTTTGGCTACGACTATGTGTTAGGCGTATTATTAGACACCGAAAAGAGTATTTCTTCTTCGGTAATCAATGCTCGAAAAAAGACCAACACAAATCGTTCTATCTCGGACACGGCGCACGTCACCATTTTGAAAAACATTCTGGAAAATAATAAAAATGTCTCGGGATCTAATTTGGCACGATTTGAAAAAAGACATCGTTCGGTAGGTGGCAATGCACTGCGTGCGGCCGTTTTGGGAGGTAATGACGGTTTGGTTTCCAATTTTAGCTTAGTTATGGGAATAGCTGGGGCTGTGAGTGGGCAGCAAGAAGTACTTTTGACAGGGTTGGCAGGATTATTGGCAGGTGCGCTTTCTATGGCTTTGGGTGAATGGATTTCGGTAAAAAGTTCTCAAGAACTCTATGAAAATCAAATGCAATTGGAAATGGAAGAACTAGAAACCAATCCCGAAGGCGAAGAAAAAGAATTGGCTTTGATTTATATCTCAAAAGGAATCCCAGAAGAACAAGCGATGAAGATGGCGCACGAGATTATGACCAACAAAGACCACGCACACGAGATATTGATCAAAGAAGAATTGGGCATCAATCCTGAGGATTTAAAAGGCTCGGCAATGGAAGCCGCTATTACTTCTTTTCTACTTTTTGCAATTGGCGCTATTATTCCCGTCATTCCATTTTTCTTTGCAGAAGGTATGACTGCTATTCTACTAAGTGCCTTCTTTAGTGCTATTGGACTCTTTTTAATAGGTTCGGCTATTACGTTATTTACAGGCAAAAGTATTTGGTATTCGGGATTGAGACAAGTAATATTTGGATTGATAGCCGCAGGAATTACCTTTGGAATAGGAAAACTAATTGGCGTTTCTATTGCGGGTTAGTATTTTTCTCAAAAACACCCATCCCAAATAACGAAAAATCGTATTTAACAGGGTCATTCGCATCTATTTCTTTTAATTTTTGGGTAAGTAAACAAGCCGTTTGCCAGTTCGCTTTGCTGTTTTGAGGAATTAGATTGAGTTTAAATGCACTATTGAGAACATGGACATCCAAAGGCATAATTAATTGGGAAGCTTGAACATTTTTCCATAACCCAAAATCCACCGAATCGTTTCGCACCATCCACCGATGATACATACAGAGCCGTTTGCACGCCGAACTCTTTTTGGGGGCCGATAAATGCTTAAACGTTCGATTTTCTATAGGAGCTATTGAAGTAATATAATCAAAAAAATGATTCAAACTGGATTCAATAGTAGGCGCATTTAATCGTATGGGCGCAAAAGCTTTTTCAAGGGTATCGTATACTTTGAAATGCTGCTGAAACGCTGTGAGAAAGAAACACAAATCTTCAAAATTGAAGGTTCTATGTTTAAAGTCTTTGAACTCTTTCAAGTCTTTTTGCTCAAAATTTTTGATAAAATCGTATGGACTTTCATCCATCATTGCCATTAATTGGTTGGTTTTGGCAATGATAATATCTCTTCGCCCCCAAGCAAAAATACTGGCAAAAAATGCAGCAATTTCAATGTCTTGAACTACCGAAAACCGATAGGGAATAGAAATAGGATCTTTGGCAATAAATTCTTCTCTGGCGTATTCTTCGTATCGCTTATCTAAAAAAGTTTTTAATTGGTGAAATTCCATAAGTTGAAATTTCTAACAAAATTCATAGCCTACCATTTTCAGCATATCAATTTCTTGAGGCGGAAATGCAAAAAGAATTTCTTTTGTAAATCCAAATTCTTTCTCATAAATATCGGCACCTATAAAATACGTAACCAAAATTCCATTATCCAACTCTACCACTTCATCCAAAACACTTTCAAATTTTATGTATGAAAATTCATCCATTTTCTCCAAAAAATAGCGCAATGTAGCGGTTTGCTTCGTATCGGATTTTGCATTTGAATTGATAATAATATTGCGGAGCGCAGTTTGATTTTTGTTCAAAAGGTATAAATCCCAGAAATTGTCTTCGCCTTTGACAATTGCCAAATGAACGCCTTGTGAAGGAGGAATAATGATGTCTTTCTTCATATCATTAAATCAGTGTTTTTTTCAAATAAAACACGAAAATAATAGAAATATTATTTCTCTAAAATTGTTTTTACTTGTTCCAATAAAATTTTATTGGTAAAAGGCTTGGTAATATAGGCATCTGCGCCCATTTCTAGCCCTTTGGCAATATCGCTTTCCTTTGATTTTGCGGTCAAAAATATAATTTTGATATGGGAAGTTTTGGAATCCGATTTTGTTTTTTGGCAAATTTCATATCCATCTACATCGGGCATCATAATATCCAATAGAATCAAATCGGGTTTGCTCTGTTGTATATGCTCCAAAGCCTCTGTTCCATTGCGGGCAAGCAATACCGTGTATCCACTTTTTCGCATCAAAAAATCTAAGGATAATAATATATTGGGTTCGTCGTCTACTATTAAAATTCGTCTCACTTTCTTCAAATAAATTGAATACAAAAATAACCTTTTATCAATTATAAAAGGCTATTAATTTGTAAAATTGATATATTTCTAATTATTTTTCTTCTGCCTCTTCTTCCTCGTCCTTGCTTTTGAAGGTTTTGTACAATTCTGTAATATCTGCGTGTCTTTTTTTGCTTACCGCATCTTCTTTTTTGGACAAAGCGGACAATAGTGCATTGAAAGAAGCATTTAGACAATATTTATCAAAATCATCTTCCGAGTCATTTAGTTTTTTGAAAATAGCTACCGCTTTATTAAAACTAGAATCATTTAACGTAGCTGCATATTTCCCAAAATTTGGATAAACCGAAATCTTAGAATAGCCCGTAGCATTTTCCGAAGCTTCTCTAAACAATTCAAATGAAGTAGAATCTCCTTTGTTTGCCAGCATTTCCAATGAAATATTCTGCAATTCGGAACTTTTTGTCAATGCCGTTTTTTTGGCACGATCTATTGCAGCCATTGAATCAATATCCATCAATAATTTCAACGCTTTAGATTCTACTCTGTACGAAGAATCATTCAAAGAATTTTTAACTAAATCGGTATATTTTTTAGCTAATTTAGCATTGCCAATTGCACCTAAAGCCGCGGCTCTTACAGCACCTGTTTTTCCATTTTTTGCCAATTCCACCAATTGATTTTCGAGTCTAGCACTTGTATCTATATGCTCTTTGTCAAAATAAGATATCGAGCGTT
This sequence comes from Chitinophagales bacterium, assembly GCA_044368545.1. Lineage (GTDB taxonomy): Bacteria > Bacteroidota > Bacteroidia > Chitinophagales > JADJOU01 > CHPMRC01. The sequence continues at coordinate 15,226 of JBIPPG010000013.1, forward strand.
CTACAATTCTATGTTTTGGAGAGCTCAACGATTGAAGCACCGCTTCATATACTTCGGACTTATGCATTTGGTTTTTGATTTTAACCAAGGCTTCTCTTTGATCCAAATAATTTGGAGCATTTTTCAATAAATAAACCCACTCCGCAGTTTTTTTCGATTCATTTTTATTGGCAATTAAAGTCTTCGTAGCATCAAAATTTACGGCTAAAATAGCTGATTTTGTAGCTACAAAAAAAGAATCCCGTTTTTTATTTACTTCAATATCTTTTGTTATTTTTCCACCCTCGGTGTAGACATCTACCTTCATTGGAAGTTTATACAAAAATGTTGAATCAAAACTGTGTTTTTGTCCTACAAACAAATAGATGCCGCTATCCGATTTTTTATAACTTGTGGTAATTACGGGATGGCCTCCTTTTAGATACCATTGATTGAAAAACCACGTCAAATCCATACCTGTAACTTCTTCGGCTATCATTCTCAAATTTGAATATTCTGCCGTTTTGAATTCAAATCGTTTCAAATACAACGAAATGGTTTTGAAAAAAGCCTCATCGCCAATATGTGTTCGCAACATGTGAAGGATTTTCCCTCCTTTGTTGTATGTAATTACGTCAAACATATCGTCTGGTTTTTCATAATCATAACGAATCAAAGGTTCTTTCTTAGAATTTGACATTTGATAATAGGGCGACATATCTTTTTGCCATTGAGCCTGCGCTTCGTCCAGTCCATATTTGTGTTCATTCCACAAGTATTCCGAATAATTGGCAAACGATTCATTCAAGGTCAAATGCGTCCAACTTTCACAAGTAGCTACATCGCCAAACCAATGATGAAAAAGCTCATGCGCAATGGTTTCATCGTCATTTTCGTCTATTAGCTCTCTTTTATCTTTTTGGAACAAGGTATGGAATGTAACCGCACTCGTATTTTCCATAGCACCCGAAACATAGTCATGGACAATTACCTGACTGTATTTTTCCCATGCAAATGGATAATCCAATTTTTTTGAAAAGAACTCGATCATTTCGGGCGTTCTACCAAAAATAGGACGAGCCATATCTTCATATTTTGGCTCCATTAGATAATTTACCGAAATATTTTTGTATTTGTCGCTCACGGTTTTGAATTCTCCAATGATAAGAGCCGTCAAATAAACGGCATGTGGCTTTTTCTGATTCCAAACATCTGTTTTTGTGCCATCAGGATTCAATTTAGAACTCAACAAAGCA
>JBIPPG010000014.1:0-16361 GCA_044368545.1 Chitinophagales bacterium
AATTAAAAGGCTGCAACGGCGATTCTTCATTGGCATGGGTGTATTTAAATATTTTTCCAATAAATCAAGCTCCAAAAGCAAATCCTGATTTCTATACCGTTTTTGAAGAAAGTACTACAATGTTTGATGTACAAAAAAATGATACCGATAGAGAAGGTTCGCAATTATCTACTACTATGGTTTTTTCAAATTTGGCAAAAAATGGAAATGCAATAGTTCCCAGCGTGAATCAAATACGATACAAACCTAATATCAATTTTTTTGGAAAAGATAGTTTTAAATACAAAATATGTGACAACAGTACGAGTTTTTCTATATCGCTTTGCGATGAAACTTGGGTGTATGTAACGGTAAAAAATGTAAATGATACGCTCATTCTTAGCAAATTGGATACAATGGTTTCGGTCTATCAGCGAGAAACCATTTGTGTGCCTATAGATCATTTAGTAACCGATGTAGATAAAGAAAATAATTGGAAATCTTCGATTGGCAAAAATGGAAAGAACGGAACAGCTTCGGTGAGCAATAGACAAATATGCTATATTTCCAATGCGGGATTTATAGGAAAGGATACAGTAGTCGTAAATATTTGCGACGATTCGGGTGTATGTGTGAAATATACTATTTATATAAATGTATCCAAAAATCCAAACAATATTAAAGCATTGAACGATACGATAGTAGTAGTAAAAAATCAATCCAATACGTTTTCTCCCGAAAATAATGATGCCAACTCTGCTACCATTTCCGAAATCAAAGAGGTAACTAAACCCTCTAATGGAACTACGGTTTTGAATGGTTCGGATATTACGTACACGCCCAAACCAAATTTTATAGGTAAAGATAGTCAATTGTATGTAATACTTGATAATTTTGGAAATAATGATACAGCCAAAATTTATTATTATGTGGGTGTTTCTCCTACCAAGCCTTTGGCTATTGATGATTATTATGAAATAACCCCAAACAGTGTTACTTCACTGAATGTAATGCTCAATGACTGGCTGAGCGATTATACTTGTAATGTAACTACTTTTTCGCAGCCAAGAAATATGACCGCTACATTGCACCCTAATGGAAAATGGATAGTAGTAACCAATGGAAATTTTTCGGGAAAAGATACGTTTACTTACGTTATCTGCAATTCGCTCAACCATTGTGACACCGCAATGGTAGTTCTTAATGCTTTTAATAATGCCAAAACGTATGCCAAAGTAGACACCACATTCCTTCAATACAATACCAATGGCACCAAATGCTTGGATTCGCTTATCAAAAATATGAAAAAGCCGTATACCTTTACGGTTAAAAATACTACTAGTCAAAATACGTTTACACTCAATTCAAATGGATGTTGGACGTATGATTTTCCTCAAGGATACGAAGGAATAGATAGTTTTGTATTTATAGTATGCGACAATAGCAATCCTGTAATTTGTGATACGGCCGTTCATTATATAGTCGTTACCGTTCCCAAAGATGTAACGATATACAATGCCGTAAGTCCAAATAATGATGGCAAAAACGATCATTTTACAATACAAGATATAGCCTTTACCTCACAACACAAACTTTTGATTTTTAACCGATGGGGAGATATAATATATACCGTAGATAATTACAAAAACGACTGGGGCGAAGGAAATCCCGATGGCGTTTATTTCTATAAATTTGAATATACAATCAAAGGTAAATCTATGGTAAAAACAGGATATATTTACCTAAATGATTAATAAAATAATGCAAAAAATGAAGAATAAGATAAGATTAGGGTTGTTTTTGTGGTTTGTAGTGATTAATATGATTGCGCAACAAGAAGCGATGATTACACAACATCTATTCAATAAGCTCAATTATAATCCAGGCTATGCAGGTGCTAGAGAAAAATTAAGTGGCATCCTTATGTATCGAAATCAATGGGCTTCAATTCAAGGGTCGCCTGTGCAATATATGTTGTCGGTATCAGCACCCTTGGGGCAATCCAATCATAATTTGGGACTGGTAGTGAATAGAGATGTTGTAGGGCCTATTGCTCAGTTTAATATTTATGCAAATTATGCGTACAAGCTCAAATTCAACGAAGAACAATCCTTGCGAATAGGTACACGAGTAGGATTGGACAAAGGTTCGGTTAATCTAAATACCTTGAGCCAATTAGATGCCAATGACCCTAATTTTGTAAATGAAGCTAATGACATTACACGTCCTGTGGTAGGCTTGGGGTTGTATTTTCAATCTTCTACATTTGCATTTACGCTTTCGGCACCTAATTTTATTCAACAAGACGTATCGTCTAGTCAAGCCTTATCTAAGTATTTTCAATCCTTTGCGGGCGTTGAGTATTTATTTAAAATAAATGACAAATGGGCGTTGAAGCCGGCAGTTTTTGGTCATTATCAAGCCAAATCGCCTCTAAATGTAGATATGAATGCGTATGTGATTTACAATGAATTTTTGTGGCTAGGCGCGGGATATAGAACTAGTAAAACCTTTATGGCTGGTATGCAAATAGAATTTAATGACAGATGGATTCCACAATTGGCTATGCCTTTTCGGATAGGATATTCGTATGATTTTTCTAATAATAACTACTCAAATGCAACATCGGGGGTTCATGAACTTTTTATAGGATTTGATTTGGGCAAAAAAGGATCGCCAAAAGATTTTATTCAATCTACCAGTCCGCGATATTTCTAAAAATATGATAATGAAGAAAAAATTTAGTTTACTTTTTTTATATATACTGTTTGTAGGAAATAGTTTTTCACAATCCATCAATGTGCTAGCCGACTCGTGTTTCAAGATACAATCTTATGCCAAAGCCGCCTCATATTACACCACATTAGCTACAGAAAATCCCAGTAAATATGCTTTTTTTCAATTGGGGCGCGCGTATGATTATCAGCGATTATTTGACAAGGCGTTGACGGCTTATACACGTGGATTGGAATTTGGAGATTTGTCTGCCGATGAAAAAGAATTGTATTTCAATGCACTTAAGAAAAATAGAAAGTACGAAGATGCACGCTATTTTGTAAAGAAAAATTATCCTGTAGCTAAGAAAAATCAACTGTTAGAGACGATTGACTCCATAGAAAAATGGAGCGAATTGAAGCCCAAATACATTATCAATATTTTGGAACTGAACTCTACTTCCAATGATTTTGCCCTATCTAATTTTGCCAAAGGACAGTACATTTTTTCGAGCGATAGAGGCGAAGCGGGCGACAAAAACAAGACTTTTGAGTACAACAATAAACCTTTTTTGGACGTGTATACCATTTCCAGACAAGATGTGGAAGGACAAATAGGCGATGTCAAAAAATTGAATCTAAATGAAGCTATGTATCATGAAGGATCTACGTATTATGATATCAATAACAATAAATTGTACCTAACCAAAAACTATGTAAAGAAGAATGATTTGGTAGGAAATAAAGAAAAAATTTCTAAGTTAAAGATTGTAGTTATGAGTCTTTCGGATTCAAGCACCGTAATAGCTAGCGAAGATTTTGAATACAACAATCCCAACTACTCGGTAGGTCATCCCTGTATGAGCCGCGATGGTAATAGACTCTATTTTGTATCCGATATGCCCGGTGGAATAGGAGGAACTGATATTTATTATTGCGAAAAAATTGACGGTAAAAAATGGGGCAAACCTATAAATCTAGGGCCATCAATCAATACGACTCGCAATGAAATGTTTCCGTATATTAGCTTCAAAAACGAGTTGATTTTTGCATCTGAAGGTCATATTGGTTTTGGAGGATTGGACTTGTTTATTTCAAAAATGGATAATGGAATTTTTCAAGAACCCAAAAATATGGGAAATACGCTCAATTCCTCATTTGACGACTTTTCGCTAATGTATAAAACCGAAAAACAAGATTATGGATACTTCACCTCAAATCGTTTGGAAGGAAAAGGTTTGGACGATATTTATCAGTTTGAATTGAAGGAAAAAGAACCCGTAGCAGAAGAAAAGCCTAAGTTTAGAATTATAGTAAGAGACGAAGAAACAAAAGAAACCCTCTCCGATGTTTCGCTGAGGTTATTTGATATAGATGTAGACGCACCAGCATTTTTGACAACTCAAGCAACTGGTATGGTAGACGCTGTAGTGAACCCAAAACATCATTATACATTAGTAGCTGAAAAAGAAGGGTATATAAAAACTTCTTTCAATGATCTAGACCCTACACAACGAACCTACACGGCTTTTTTGAATAAAAAAACGATGAATAAAGCTATTGAAATCAAAAATATCTATTATGAATTTAATAAAGCCGCTATTGTAGAAAATGCAAAACCAAATTTGGAGAAATTGGTTTTTATCTTAACCGAAAATCCTGAACTTATCATTGAATTGGGGTCGCATACCGATAGCCGTGGAAGTGATGAATACAATAGAGAATTGTCCCAAAAAAGAGCGGAAGCAGTAGTGCAATATCTTGTCAATAGTGGCATTTCGCAAAAAAGAATGGTGGCAAAAGGCTATGGCGAATCGCAATTGGCAAATAATTGTATCAATACCGCTATCTGTAGCGAAGAAGACCACGCAAAAAATAGACGAACGGAGTTTAAAATTATTGGAATAGACAACAATGTTATTGCATCAAAAGTAGATCAAAATTTAGCTGAAAAAGTGATTTTACAGAAAAATATTGTAAATGTACCCAATGATGTAATCGCCAAACCACTCGAAGTACCAAATGGTATGATAGATGTAGGAAATTATACCATACAAATTGGTGCTTTTAGCCAGCCAAGTAGCAAATATGACCAATCCAACACTACAGGCAAATACATAAAATATGTAGAAACCACAACTGGAAAATACGCAGCGTATCTCGGAAATTTCAAAACCGAAAAAGAAACACGAGATTATATTGAAAAAATTAAAAATGACTTTCCGGGTTGTTTTTTGAAAAAGCTTAGATAGCGTTTCTAGATTTCAGAAATTAGACATTAGATTTGAGATTTTTTTTGGAGACATCAATAGCCATAGGTTTTAACCTATGGGAAAAAGTTGGAGCGTCATCACGATTTTTTACGTACAAGTAATCTTTGGAAAAACATTTTAAATCTTTAGTGGATTATATCAATACCGTTTTTTCAAAGCCATAGGTTTTAACCTATGAAAAAAGAGAGAATAAGTTCAAGGTCATTTCGAGCTATGCGAGAAATCTAGATTCAAATTAATAATTACAAATCTCAAATTTCTATTTACATTATCTACGAGATCCCCGATAAATTTTCAATAAAGGTTTCAATAGAAAAAAACAGGTAGTTGCTGAAAATTTTCGAGGATGACGTGGAGGCTCGAGAGCTTACGATACAGGAACGTGTAGGCGGAATTCATAATCGATGTGTTCCCGAATTCTTTGTCTCGGGACTTGCGTCACCTCGGAAAATTTTTCCTGAACAGCGAGTCCACTATGAAAAATTTATCCGTGGTCTCGTTACTTCTTACAAGATTTCTCATTGCATTCGAAATGACGCCATATTTGTTTTTATAGTTGGGGAAAGATAAGGCAAAGCCTTCTCTTTCCCCTCCGCACCTTTCCTACGTTGTAAAGTCATTTCGAGCTATGCGAGAAATCTAGGGTCGAATAACTTATAACTATTCACTATTTATATTAACTTTCGGTTAATTCATTAATATTCAAAAGAAAAAGTTTTCCACATTCATTTTTTTTAACTATTTTTGCGGATTAATTTATTTTATAATTATTATAAAATACAAAAAAGTAATAACATGAAAAAACTTCTACTTTTAATGGCTTTTGGGCTCCAATTGATGGCTAATGCTCAAACCACTATTTTCTCTGAAAATTTTGGAACACCAGTTACAGCCACAACCATTCCAAATTATGTAATTGGAAATGCACCAGCTACGTTTCAAAACAAAGCTACGCATTTGTATGCAGGAAGTGCTGAAATAAGAAGTACTTCTCCTTCAAGTACCTATACAGGATTTTCGGCAGGTGGGAATTTATGGCTAGCTTCAACAGCTCCAAGCAAAGATTTTGTAATTTCTAAAATTAATACATTAAATTTTACAAATATTACGTTGTCTTTTGGGTTTTTCCAAACAAGTGCAACCGCGACTATTATATTGGCAGAATATAGTACAGATAGCATTAATTGGACAAATATAGCTTTTACAAGACCCTCAACAGGTGCATGGGCTTTAGTTAATGCTACCACTAATTTACCAGCAGATTCTAATTTAAAAATAAGATTTAGACAACCTGCAACTGGAACATTAAATACTTACAGGGTAGATGATATAAAAATTACAGGATTTGCAAATACGCCTTGCGCTATTTCTCCAATATTAACATCATATCAAGTTACCAATACTTGTCCTAACTGGCAAATGCAACTGGATTCGATAATTCCAACTAACAAGCCTGCTACGAGCAAAATTTCTTGGCATTCAGCAGATACGGCCAAATTGACCAATAAAATGGGAAATTTGAATGTAGACCCAGGAACCTATTATATTTCGTATTATGATAGTATCAATAATTGCTATTCGGCTACAAAAGCTGTAACAGTAACACAAACAAATTGTAATTTAATTTGTTTTTACAACGAAAATTTTGGAACACCTACCGCTACTACAGGAGTAGATACCTTTTTAGGATTTCAGAATGGAGCGCCTATTAAATATAAGGGTAATGGAGATGTGAGAACAGCATCAGCGTCTTCTGGATATTCCAATGCTTCGGGAAGTGGTCAAGCTTGGCTAAGTAATCAAAATGGCCCTAAATACTTATTAGTTTCAGGAGTGAATTCATTGAACTATAAAAATCTTCAGTTATCTTTTGGTTTAAGAAAGTTTAATGCAGATACTTCAAATACAAAATTAAGTGTTTTGGTAGGAACAGATACGATTAATATGACACCTTTAACATATACTACCGCTGTATCTGAAACAGGATGGAGCTATGTTCAAACCAATGGAACTGTTCCAAAAACGACCAATTTATACATTAAATTTACAAATACGAGTTCTACAATAGGTTTTAGACTAGATGATTTGAAACTTTGTGGTGAGCCTATTTGTAATGTAACCCCTTTGTTGAGCGATACAATGGCTACCAATACATGTCCAGATACTACATTGAGTTTATCTTCAAAAATAACGGTTAGCAATAAACCCGCAGGAATTATTGTTACATGGCATACTTCCGAAATGGCATCGAGTACCAATAAACTTCCAAGTACTATAATTGAAGGTAGTGGTTCTTATTATGCTAGTTTTCATGATACATTAAATAATTGCTATTCCTTTACAAGAAAAGTAAATGTGGTTATTAATGCTTGTACAACGCCTATTTGTCAAATCAATCCTATCTTAAATGACACTATAGCTACCAATACGTGTCCCGATACCATTGTTAACCTTGGTACAAAATTTACACCTCAAAATAAACCTGCAAATGCAAAAATGTCATGGCATACAATGTCGTCCGCAAACCCAAATAACAAAATGACCAATTTGATGGTTTCTGGACCGGCTGTATATTATGCTAGCTACTATGATAGTGCCAATAATTGCTATTCGGCTACAAGAAAAGTATATGTAATGAAGACTACTTGTGGTTCTTCTAATTGCACCCCTACTTCCAAGTGGATTGATACTGTAATATGTAGTGGTCAAAGCGTTAAAGGATATACGGCTTCGGGAATGTATAGAGATACGTTGGTTAATTCAAAAGGATGCGACTCTGTATTAACTTTAAATATTACTGTTATTCCAAAATCAACGGTTACAATTGTAAAACAATACAATGGAATTCCAACGGCCATAACGTTAACAGCCAATCAAAATCCTATGGATTCATTTTCAACGTATAAATGGACCTTCAAAGGAAATTTGATCCCTAATGCCAACTCAAAAACGTATTATAAATCATTTACAACAGCAAATGATACAGGGAACTATTGTGCAATTGTAACAGGATGGAGTGGATGTAAAGATACCGCTTGTATTATGGCAAAAGATACGTTTAGCTGTAATATAGATGCAAATTATAGAGTAGCATCTAATGCTAATAAAATAGTTACGTTGGTGGACTCTTCATTCTTTACACCTAATATATCCAAAACGATAAAAGTTTATTGGGGCGATGGACAATCTAATACATACACAAGTGTTGGGAATATGGTTCACACGTATGTAAAAGATACTTTTTATAATGTGTGCTATGTAGTAAAATATTTACAATTTAATTGTTCAGACTCTATTTGTAAAACGATTAAAGTAAATGGATCTTCTACTACCATATCTTGTGCTCAATATAAGACATTTACAAAAACAATCAATGGAACATCGGTAGTGTTAAACGGTGCAACTGTTCCAGCTCCATTCAGAGCATCTTATAATTGGGTATTGAGTAATGGCTTAACAAAGAACACAAAAATAGTAGACACCATGCTTCCTTCGGGTTCTTATTGGGCAAAATTATATATCTGTATAACTGATGATTCGAATAATATTTTAATCTGCTGTGATAGTTCGGTTCAAACGTTCAATATCTTGAATTGTAATCTTTCGGGAAGTGTTTCCAAAAATGGAAATACGCTCACGGCAAATCCAATTAGCGGTACAGGACCTTATAGATATATTTGGAGTAATGGCGACTCTACAAAAACACTTTCAAATGTAACTCCGGGTCAATACTGTGTGACTATTTATGATGCATTACAATGTTCTTCGGTGAATTGTTACACTTATACCAATCCTAACCCTAATATTCCTTGTACGTTAAATGCTAAATTTAGTTATACATATACCAATTCAGGTGCTATTCAGTTTACCGATTCAAGTACAGCAAATGGTTTGGGTATGACGTATGCATGGATTTTTGGAGATGGAACCTTTAGTACACAAAAAAATCCAATGAAAACCTATGGACAAAATGGTACATATACGGTAGTTTTATTAGTAACTTCATGGATAAATACAAACAATCAATATTGTGTGGATACTTTTACAAGTACTATTAATATTGTAAATGTAAATCCGTGTAATGCATTTGTTCCAAATTTCACTTGGACACAGAGTGGTACTTCATATACCTTCAATAATACAAGCACTATGACGGGATATACTACGTTGTCTACTCAATGGCAATTTAGCGATGGTACAACAACTACATTGTCTAACCCTGTTAAAACTTTTAATTCGTCAGGTGTGAAAACAATAGTATTGACGATGATAGTAAGAAATATAGCAACTCAAACCACGTGTACCAAAACCGTAACCAAGTATATAAATGTGAATACAAATCCTTGTGCATCGCACAAAGCATATAATACATCAGCCAAATCGGGAAATACAATAACTTTTACAAATACATCACTCGGAACGAATGCTACGACTACGTATTTATATAAATTTGGAAATGGAGACTCCTCAAATCTTCCAAGCCCAAGCTATACATACCCATTACCAGGCTTGTATAGAACGGTAATGTTTGTAAAAACTACATTTAATAATGTAACTTGTATTGATTCATTTGTAAGAATTACTCAAGTGACCTCTTCTAATTTGTGTAAAGACAGCGGCTATACAACGTATTATAATTACCCATGCTCAAATTATGAAAGTCCAGTATGTGGATGTGATAGTGTAACTTACAAGAATTATTGTTTTGCTTCAAGAGCAGGCGTAAAACAATATAGCTATGGCCCTTGTCCAAATGATACTAGCTATGTGACTATCTGTGGCTATGTAGTGAATGATATGAATAGAAATTGTCAAAAAGATGCTTCAGATTTAGCCATTCCATCTGTTAAAATTACTATTAATACCGTACCTCCAACCAATGTTTATACAAATGCTTCTGGATATTTTACTGCAGTAGTTAGAAAAGGCACGTATACCTTGACACAATCTTTGAATAGTAATACAAATCCATTTGCATACAAACAAATATGTCCAGCAGCAGGAATTTCGGTTGCGGCTACTACAGCGGGTCAAATATATTGTAATAATAATTTTTATGACACGACCAGCACTTGTCAAGATCTTTCTACATCTATCCAACGAGTGGCAAATATTACGCCAGGATTTACATCTATGAAACGAATCAAATACCAGAATAATGGCGCAACAGCAGTTACAAATGCGGTATTGCATTATAGATTTTTGAATGCATTGTCTATAAAAACGACTACATCATCGCCATATTTGGTTAGTGGAAACGTAATTTCTTGGAATATCGGTACAATCCCTGCATATAGCTCGGGATACAGATATGCTAATTTCTTAGTTCCTACAACATTACCATTAGGAACTACGGTTATTGATAGCGCATGGATAGAGCCAATGACAGGAGACTGTAATCTAGCAAATAACTCCGCTACATACAAAGATACTTGTGTAGGCAGTTGGGATCCAAATGACAAGACGGCATTTCCTGCGGGAAATACCGATACATCGGTAAAAGTAATAGACTATTTAGTACGATTCCAAAATACAGGAACCGCACCAGCGCATAATGTGGTAATCGTAGATTCTATCGAAAATAATTTAGATTTTAGTACATTGACTTTGCATAGCACTTCGCATACACCTTGCAGAATATTTACAAATGACAACAAAAAAGTATATTTTGAATTTGAAAATATTATGCTTCCAGACAGTGGTTCGGACTATGAAGGCAGTCAAGGATATGTCAATTTCTCCCTAAAATTGAAAGATAATTTACCGATAGGAACTCAAATCAAGAACACTGCCGCTATTTATTTTGACTTTAATGAACCCGTAATTACTAATACTACAGTAAATACAATTTATTTAAAATCGTCAAGTGGCATTATTTCAAAAGAGAAAGACTACACCCTAGAATTGTATCCAAATCCAACCAAGGGCGAAAAAGTAACATTGAAAGTAACGTCGGAAAAAATGCAGACTGTTTCGTATCGCATATTTGACCTCAATGGAAGAGAAAAAATGACAACGATAGAAAGAAAAGCCAACGGTCATTTTGAAGAAGAAATCCAGCTAAACAGCTTGTCAAAAGGAATTTATCTAATAGATATTTCTATAAACGGAGAAGCTAGCGGAAAAATAAAATTGGTAAAGGATTAGAAATATTCCATATTAAATGTTAAAGAAAGGGATGAAATGAAGATTTCGTCCCTTTCTTTTGTTATATCGTAAAATATTTTTGTTATCTTTGCGTTGAAAACTTATACGTTCTATCGGTCAAATTTGAAAAAACGAAGTATGTATATAATTTTTTGAAAACATTTAAAATTTAGTCGTATGAATATAAACTTTACACGCAAATCAATTATTACTTCTCTCTTTTTTACATTATTTTTATTTTGTTCAATTAGGTTGAATGCCACTCATGAATTTGGAGGTGAAATTACTTATAAAATGATTGATACCACATTGGGTACGTATCAATTTAAATTAACTCGATATAGATATTGTGCAGGTATAAGTAATACGACACCACAATTGAATATTGTCTCAAGCCAATTTAATGTAACGGTTACGATGGTGATGCAAACATCTGAAACCATAGAGTTTACACCATTGTGTTCACCTCCCGATGTGGTTTCTAAGACAATAACACATTGTCCTGGCCCCAATGTTAATCCCTTAGCTCCTCATTTCATCAAAGGAGTAATGAAAGAAGTATATGTATGCAACTATACGGTAGGACGAAATATAGGAAATGTTTTTGCTTCTCTTACGGAATGTTGTAGAAGTACACTCACGACGATCGCGGCCGCTTCAACTTTATATATTCAAACTACCTTCAATACAAATTATCTCAATAATTCAATTGTTTTTCAAGATGAACATTTTCCTAGATGGTGTAAGGGAAGAGAGAATACATATTCAATAATGGTTTCGGATGTATTTGATCCTAAATATATTGTAATTAATGGAAAAAATGTAATAAGAGATTCTATTTCTTATTTCAGATATAGACCTTGGGAAAGCGCTGCAGCGAGCGTAGCTCTTGCAATACAAATGCAAAACAATCCTTTAACTTTTGTGCCAGGATTAAATGAACAAAACTTTTTGTTTACGACAAATGGAGTATCAATGAATCCATATACGGGGGTTATTAAGGCTACGCCCGATAGAGATCAAGAAGCTGTATTGGCTGTAGGCGTTCAAGAATGGCGAGCTATTCCCAATGGAAGTGGAGGCTATACAAGAGAATTAGTTAGTACAGTAGTAAGAGATATTCAATTATCCGTTACGGGGAATTGCGATCCTGTAGTGGAAAATGGAATTATTCAAGATTCGATTTATGGAGTAACAAAAACGGGAGACAATAAAGTAGATATTTGCGGTGTACAAGCTGGCAAGATTGTCTTCAAATTAGAAGGATTGCCCAATAGAATAATGAGATTAGTAGAAAATCCTACAAATACATATTCAAAACAGAACTTTGTTAACTATAGTTTTAAAACCCATAAAGTTGTAGTAGGAAATACTGAAACACATTATGGTATCATTACTTTTGATTCGGTAAAAGGCTCTGGATTAGATAGATTATTATATACATATTATTCTTGTAATCCCGCTGGATTAAAGGAATCTTATGATTATGGAATTGAAGTTAGATATAGACCATCTATGACATTGGATAAACGAATAGTAAGCTATTGTCAAGGATCAAAACCTATAAGAATTAAGTCTACTAGCGCCAAAAAAGTCTCTTGGACACCTACTACTGGAATTGTAGCTGCGGGTTCAGATAGTGTTTGGATAGACGTAGCGCCTTCTGTAGCTACTACCTATACCGCTAAAGGATTGGATTTGGACACTACTAATATATGTTCTTTAATTAGTTCGGTATTTGTAGACTATAAGCCAAGTATGTCATATAATCTTTCTTCAAAATCTAAGTCTGTATGTTTTATGGATTCTTGTTTGATAGATTTGTCATTTCCAGGGGTGGATACACCCTACACAATAAAATGGATAAATTCAGAAGATCTTTTATTTGATAGAACAAGTAAGTTAGTTTCAAATAATTCATTTAACCCTATAACATATGGTATAAAAAATAAAAAGTTCTTATTTGAAATAACGAATGCTTTTGGATGTATGATTGAAGATACCTTTAATCTTCAGGTTAATGGAATAATTCCCTCTTCAAAAATTATTCCTAATAGGACTTCCTTTTGTATAGGAGATACCACTTCGGTAGAAGTCAAAATAGCACCCAAGTTTTCAGCACCCTCACTGTTTAAGAGCAATGCGCAAACAACAACTTTAACTTTGTCCAATGGAAATATTACGTATCCAAGCACTTCTTGTACAGGAAATGGATGCTATCCCCATATCTATGGAACTACAAGTTTGGGCAAGTCCTCTACTACTCGAATTTTGTATACAAAAGCTCAGTTGCAAGCAGCTGGCGCAAAACCAGGAATATTAAAATCAATTGCATTTAATGTTTCACAAGTTAATGTTACTGATTTTTCTGGATTTACTATAAAAATGGGCTCAACATCAGCAACTTCTTCATTAATTACAGTGCCTTTATTTTCGGTTTATTCAAATAAATCTATTCAAGTATCTTCAGGATGGAATACATATCTTTTTGATGCTCCATTTGATTGGGATGGAGAAAGTAATTTATTGGTAGAAATATGTGTAAGTAGAAACAATGCAACAACGTTATTAAACAGATATGTAACCAATTCTGTGCCATCAGGCAATGAAGTTTCGTATAAAGTTTCAAATATAGAAAATATAGATGCTTGTAGTTTGTCTTCTAGTTTTATAGCACCTGGTGGAAGTCAAGCTAAGCCAAATACTCGTTTTTCTATGACAGGAATCGATAGTTCAGATTCGCAGCTGAACTATACGTGGTCGCCAAGTACAGCTGTATTAAGTCAAAATAAATCAAAAGCAGTATTAAAAACCTCTGCTATAGACACCTTTTTTGATCTCAAAGTTGGGAATTCAGCTTGCTATGATTCAACTAGATTGCGATTAAATTTTGACACCAATTTTAGCGTTGCATTATTTGGAAGTAGAACAATTTGCAGATCCTCAGGAGGTTCAAGTCCATTTCAAATTGGAGCAAAGGTGAAAAATAATGGAGCATACACTGTTGTCTGGACATCAATTCCTAATGACCCAACGATGTCTTCTACAACGACTGATACAATTTCAATAAACCCAACCTCTAAAGGACTTCATAAATATATAATAAGGGTATCCTCATCGCCTTGTCAATACATTGATACGATTTTTGTAAATATTCAAGATACTATTTCTTTCTCAATGACGAAAATAGACCCAACATGCAACCAAAACAATGGAAGTATAGTTTCTTTATTGTCAATGGGTAATGACAGTAGCGATTATAATTATAAGTGGACACCTAATATATCTAATTTTTCTAAAGTATACAATCTAGGAGCAGGCAATTACAGTTTGCAATTGACCCTAAAATCGGATACCACATGCAAAGGACAACAAAATATTAATTTAATACAAAATCCAATTTTAATAACTAAGCAGCCAAATAAAATCAATAAACTGTGTATAGGAGATTCAAAAAAGCTGATAGTAAAAGCTATGTATCAAGATAGTATTCAATGGTATAAAAATGGAATGAGTATTATTGGGGCAAATACCGATACCTTGAATATTGCTAATGTTTCTTTAAATGATACAGGAAAATATTATGCATTGATTTATGGATGTCCATCCAATAAATATTCTGACACCTCAATAATTCAAGCATTTCCTACTGCTATTATTTCTCAAAATCCAAAAGATACCACTTTGTGTGAAGGGAATGCCCTAAATTTAACTGTAGTTTCAAATAATGCAGATTCTATAGTTTGGTATAAAGATGGAATTAGAAAAATAAAATCGTCTTCATATAATCAGGCGTCAACAATACTATCGGATAGCGGTGTATATTATGCAATAGCTTATAGTGGGGGTACTTGTTTAAACGATACGTCTACAAAAGCAATAGTTAAAATTATACCAACACCAAAAATAACCGTTCAACCCAGACCATTGTCCAAAATTATACTTGGTGGAAACAGAACATTATCTATTACAGCAACAAATGTGGCTTCATACCAATGGTTTAAAGATGGCGTGGCTATTCCAGGAGCCACAATGAATAGCTATCAAATTACAAATTTTGATTCTACATTACACAAAGGAACATATACTTGTAAGCTTACACCTTTTTCTCCTTGTTCAAATATATTAGTGTCTACAGATGCGATTGTAAAACCAACTTTTTGTGATTCAAGCGTAAAAGCCACTATTATTAAAAATGGAAATACTTTAACGGCTTCAATTGTAAATGGAGAAGCACCTTTTAGTTATGTATGGAGCAATAATATTTTTATAAGTTCTATTGATGTAAATAAGCCTGGCTCATATTGTGTTACAATTACCGATGCAAATGGCTGTACAGCAAGCAATTGTGTTTTCAATCTTACTCCAAATCCAACGATACCATGCAATTTAAATGCGAAATTTGGATTTTCATATAATAATTCTGGAGATATACAATTTACGGATTCAAGTACAGCAAATGGATTAGGTATGACTTATTTTTGGAATTTTGGTGATGGTACATTTAGCTCACAAAAAAATCCATTGAAGTCCTATTCACAAATTGGTAGTTATAATGTCACATTATATGTCACTTCTTGGATCAATTCAAATAATCAATATTGTATAGATACAATTTCCCGCATAGTAAATGTAGTGAATGTAAATCCGTGTAATGCTTTTATTCCCAACTTTATATGGAGTCAGAACGGATTGTCTTATACTTTTTCAAATACAAGCATATTGACAGGATATACGATACAATCTATCCAATGGCAATTTAGCGATGGTACTACAAATACTTTGTCTAGCCCTGTTAAAACTTTTTCCACTTCGGGAATAAAAGTTATAACACTGACTATGGTGGTAAAAAATAATCAAACACAATCAATTTGTACTAAAACTGTTACAAAACAATTCTATGTTAATACAAATCTATGTGATTTACATAATGCGTTTAACTCCGTTTCAGTTTCAGGCAAAATAGCCTCTTTTACGAATACTTCTAGTGGAACAAATGCTACAACTACGTATTTATATAAATTTGGAAATGGAGACTCCTCAAATCTTCCAAGCCCAGTATACTCATATCCATTACCGGGCTTGTACAGAACGGTAATGTATGTAAAGACAACATTTAACAGTGTTGTTTGTGAAGACTCGTTTGTAAGAATTGTTCAAATATCTACCTCTAATTTGTGTAAAGATAGTGGTTATTCATTGTATTATGATTACCTATGTCCTGAATATGAAAGTCCCGTTTGTGGAT